>JAPOOP010000369.1 GCA_026713385.1 Candidatus Poribacteria bacterium
ATATACAGTGAAGCGTCGGTTGCTGCTAATTCCTTTGCTCCAAAAGGTGCCGCACCCTTCTCTTCCCCATCAATATATGTTCGCATCTCTTTACCGTCCCAGACGCCAGCGACATGTTGCCATTTGTTGGGCTCCAATCCAGGGACATCAAGGATTTTCGTGCCGGGCCAGAGGACAAATCGTAATCCGTTTCCATTTTGGACAATCTCTGGGAAGATGTAATCCCTTTGACCGCCCCAGTCCTTTGCAAGACACTCACCGACGGGTTTACTCATATTCATCCACGCTTCTATGGTTATCGCAGTTTTCGGATTTAAACTGTCACTGTTTGGGACTTCAATAGCCGTTGCCCCATCTAACGCCAGTGCCAGATTTTTCGCCCAAAGTGTGCCGGGCATTGCCAAACTGATAACGAGGGTCATAAAAAATAGAACTTTCATAGTTTTCCTCCTGAGTTGCCAATTTCATCAATTAGCAATTAGAAATCATTTATTTCACTTCGAAGTTTGGCATGCGTCCACCAAATATAGCATGTCCCGCCTGCATCCAGAACACGTCAACATTGGTGAATCCAGCCTGTTCAAGCCATTTGAGTTGATCAAATAGCGACGATGGTTTGTCAATCGAGTCTGGATCGGGTTCGGATTGTGCGTAATGATTCCAGCCAAGTTCACAGAAGGAATCATAACCCCGTAGATCCCCATCGAGGTCGAGCGAGCGTTGACGCACTGCTTCGTCCCATGTATCCGCCGCGAACTTCCTTCCAAATCGGTCCATCGGTTCAGTCAGATCCGCGATAATGAAACTTCCGCCTGGTGCGAGTATAGATGCCACATCTTTGAACAATACCTGTTTTTCAGGACCGTCCAAATGATGGATTGCAAGAGAAGATACAACAGCATGGACACGGAATGAAAAATCGCGCCAATTGCTTGCTGCTAAATCAAATTGCTTTGCCTTAAAACGCTCCCCATAAGCGATGAGTGCCTTTTCTGTCTGCGCTATCATTTTCGGAGAGCCGTCTAAACCATAGACGTGAGATTCAGGAAACTTGTCTAACAATGCCCGTGTGAGCAGTCCTTCCCCACAGCAGAGATCCAATATATACACGGATTCCGATGGGGGAGGAATTACCTCGCAAATACAATTAATCTGGATCTCCCGATCAGGAACGAAGTATTTTCCGTAGTCAATAAAATCTTGGGAATTTTCCTCTTCCCATTGAGGCGTGATGATTGAGTCTTGCATAAAATTTACCATGCGATGTTACGCTGGTTTTCCGCGTTTCAGTTTTCTCTATGATGCCAGATCGTCAAGCATCTGGCGGATGTTGTGTTCACCACTATCAATAAACAGAGGGGCTAATGGACCTCTACCATGCAAGGTTTGAAGTAGGGTATCGATCTGTATCATGCGTTGCTGCGGTGTGCGGCACCCGAGCCATCTTTTAACGAAGTCGCGCGCGGGTCTCGGATTGCCAGTTCTGAGTGAACGGGTGCTTTTACGCCACGCCTGCCATCTGAAGGTATATTGACAGTTCGGACATTCGAGTTTCTCGTCCTTCTTTTTTAAACTTTTTCGATAATCTCGCCACCTACGTTTGTAGCCGCAGACCGTGCACTCGATATTACCGTGCTGATGGAGGGCAACGCCTTGACATTTAGGGCAGTGCAATTCAGGACTGCGTTGCCGATGTCTGACAGTTTGAACCGGAGGTTCCGGTCTGCGGACAAGACCAAAACAGTGAGGACACGGTAAGAGGACGCGGGTTCTCAGGGATTGTTTGTAAGCTTCAGGGGACCATGTTTTCCCACAGGCGCATCGGAACATAACTTCTTTGTGTAGAACAGCGCGGCAGTCAAAGCATCGCGGGACGTTTCGGAGTGCCTGACGGCAGTCGCGCCAAAGCAGTCGCTCAGTACAGTGTGGGCAGCGAAACCAATGTTCGTGCGTGCCGCCTTCACCAGAACTGAAGAGCGGGTCAATCCGACGTGCCACCTTTGTGCTGCATTTCGGACAAGGCACACGTCCGCCTCGGTAAACATCAGCAACTGTAGCGATGTCAAGGCAGCGGGCGTAGAGTTCCCACCCGACATCGTGTAGCAGTGTATCATCATAGATACCGAGCCGAGCATACCGGTAGAGTCGCCGGATTTTGATGGGTTTTACACGAGGTGCCCAATCCATAGTGGTTTCTTCATTTCCTTTTCTAAGACATTCCCTCTCAATGAGCGCAACGCTACTTAGATGAGTATAGCTCCATAAACTCATCAACCCCAAGTTGTGCCTGCCTGATAATGCTGCGCAAGGTGCCTCTATCTAATTCTTTGTGATTAGGCACAACAACTTGTGCGAATGGGTTATCACGACGCAAAATCAGATGACTGCCATGCTGTCGCCTTAGGTAAAAACCAACTTTAGCAAGCGTCTTTACACATTCTCGTCCTGAGATTCTCGGTAACCCGCTCATACGGCTAACAGCAACGCCTCAAAATGTTCTTCAGGGACTGGTAGTCCGTCTTCTTTAAGCACAATAATATATCCCTCAATTGCCTCTCTAATATTGCTGACTACCTGTTGTTTGGTTTCAGCTTGGCTAATGCAACCGGGTAAACTGGGACATTCAGCAACCCAATAACCATCTTCACCGGGATAAATAACCACTTGTCTCATTGTTTACCTCCAATACAAAAATCTTGCTCAGAGATCAGTATTATGAAGAAGCTAAATCTCTATCTATGCTATGAGTTACGCTGGAATTTGAACGACCTCTCCAGTTTCAATGCTACGGCTAATCGCTTCCAAAACGCGCATGTTCTGGTAGGAATCTTCAAGACTTGAATGCGGTTGTGTTCCCGCCTGTAGTGATGCCGCCCAATGCTGCATCTCTTCGAGATAACCGGGTCTACCGATACTATGGAGCGCGGTGTTGAGATCCCATTCTTCAGTCGGTGTATCCGCATAACCACCACCGGTGCCAAGCCATGTCGGCATACGGTAACGGCGCAGTCTACGTGTTTCGAGTACCTGGATCGCCTGATTGCCGGTGCCTTTAGCGAAAACCATGGCTTCTAAAACCGGACCAGTACCGAGCGTCATTGTGCCGATGCCGCCGTTCTCGTAACGAAGGTTCACGGACATTGAAACGGTACTCGATGCGGCATCCACTTCACCCATGGCGAAGATTTCGATAACCTGTCCCATAAAGAAACGCATACAATCGGTCGGATGGATCACCTGATCAAGCATAAAGGGCCACGCAAAGGGGGATCCCGCTTCCTGAAGACGCGGACCCGGTGCGAGGTAGCGGGTATGGTATTGGCAGGCTTCACCGAACTCTGCTTCATCCATCAACTGTTTGGCAATCTGGTGCGCCGGGGCATGTCGCCACATTGTACCGACCATACCCGTTTTGCCGGTCTCAACTGACGCATCGACGAGCGTCTTTGCACCTTCAGCAGTAGTCGCGGGTGGCTTTTCGGTGTAGATGTGATAACCGCGCTGGAGGCACTCAATACCGATGTCCCGATGCAGTTTATCCTCCGGTCTACCGACGACAGCTACTGCGTAGAGATCTTCATTTTTGAACATCTCATTGTAATCAGTGTAGTGCCGGAGTGCTCCGAACCTTCGAGCGTTCGACGCTGCCTTCTCTTCCACGAGGTCACAGGTCGCAACAAATTCAAACGCTGGCACCATCGGTATACACTGTTGCAATTGCGATGACATGCCACCACAGCCAATAAAAGCAATTCGGATTTTGTCCATAATGTATTCTCCAATTCGCTTGTAGGAGCGACTTCTTACTGTATCTTATTCAAAAAGTTGTGCAACCCGACAGGAAAACCCCAGCACGACATCCTCACCCGTAAGCGTGTCGGCACCCGTAAACACCTTAATATCTGTTGTAGAACGATACACTGTTACTGTTTTCATAACGGATTCAACGACCCATACCATTTGGGTTCCGGCATCCAAGTAGGCTTGGACCTTTTCAGTGACGCGCCACTGGACATCTGTTGGCGAAACGACTTCGACAGCAAGATCAGGTGGAATTGGGGAGCCCTTACTTTCATCTTCAGGCAGGCGCGCGGTTGAAATAAATGCAACATGGGGTTTCATCCCGCGTTCTCCGACTTTGAATCCTGCTTCTACAAACACATCACCCAACTGATTTTCGCTTACATACGTTAGCAAGTAGCGTGTGATTCTTGCACTAATCTTAGCGTGTCCTAATGACGGAGACGACATCGGTACTAATTCTCCTTTAACATATTCATACCCCTCTATATCGCGTGCAAGAAATTCTTCCACTGTCATTGTGGTGTGTTCGGGCGGGTGCATTTCTTGCCCGGCTTCGGCAGCTTCTTGTAAATCCATTTTTCGTTCCTCCTTGCAAACTATGCTATTCCTAATATATCTGCTAACTCATTAAAATCACTGGCGACGAGGTCTGACGGATGCGCATTTACGCCTTGAACGCTGCCGGGTCCGTACTCCAGAGGACGCGGCACCAACGCTGTTTGAAAACCGACGGCTTGCGAGGCTCGGAGATCGCCGGGATGTGCGGCGACCATCATAACTTCGTTCGGAGACAAACCGAGCAGCGCGGCAGCAGTTTGGTAGACTTCGGGGTCAGGCTTGTAATGCCCCGTCAACTCGGCGGACAGAATACAATCCCACGGTAGACCCCCAAATTTTGCCATATTGGTTAGCAAGGCAACGTTGCCGTTAGAGAGGGTCGCAACAATATATCGCTTACGGAGTCGTGTCAACCCGCTGACTGCATCGGGCCACGGTTTCAGTCGATGCCAGACCCGATTCAGATAGTCTTTATCCGCTTCGCTCAAACCTACAATGTTAAATTCCTCAAGGAGGCTATCCAAAATGAGTCGATGCAGTGCGTCAATGTTCTGCCACGGTATTTCACCTTGCCGAACTCTGCCCATCGCGGGACCGTAGCCAGCGCGCCATTTCAAGGCGAATTCTGCCCAATCAATGTCAATATCGTGGGTGTCCCCGAATTTTTCGCCTTCGGCAACAATTGAGCTATACCAATCTACGACTGTGCCGAAGACATCAAAGGTGAGTGCTTTAACGTGGGTACGTGCGTTTTGCATGGTGTTACGTCCCTTTCTGTTGTTTGAGACTTGTCAGGAGGGGCGGTCCGTTGCTTTTCCGTCTAAAGTCACATCATATACCAATTCATCGCAATTGTCCATTAAATTGTTTCACATAAACGGGTTGTGTGCGACCTCCCAATAGAAACCGTCAGGGTCCTTGAAATAACCTGAATAGCCACCCCAAAACGCTTCCTGTCCGGGCTTAACAAGCTCAGCTCCCGCCGCAACCGCCTCTGCTAACATCATATCTACCTCTTCTGGAGAGGCGACGTTATGTGCGAGTGTGAACCCTTGAAAACCTGTGCCTTCAGGCGAGATTGTAATGTCTTTAGCAAGTTCAGTTCTCGGATAGAGCGCGAGCAGCGTGCCACCCATTTCAAAAAACGCGATGCTCTCCGATTCGTCTTTTCGGGGTAATCCTAATCCCTTTTGGTAGAAATCAATGGAGCGTTCCAAGTCTTCAACACCAAGTGTAATAATAGTAATATGTGGTTTCATGCAGTTTTCCTCTGGGAATCCCCTAATGTACAGGTTTAATTCTTGTTGCTTCCATGATGCTCCGTATTAAAAAAGCACTCTGGCGTGGAGTCGGACGCCAGAGTGCAAAAGGGGCTATATGTTTGAAATTTCAGGTTCTGTATATCATAAGCGGGTCCTGTAGGGTGCCAAAAATTTCCGGAGTTGTCGAATCGCAGCGTTCTTACGTGAGGCAACAGTGCCAATCGGACATTGAACGATCTCGGCAACTTCCTGGTAAGATAATCCTTGAACTTCTGTCAGCTGAAACACTAATTGGTGTTCTTGCGACAGTTTGTTGATTGCCGCTTGAATTGCCTCGTAAGTTTCCTTGGCGATAAGCAACGCCTCTGGAGAGTAGTTGGTGTCTGCGATAGCAACAGCAATCGGGTGTGAGTTTTCATCTTCATCATTATAAGGTGCATCCAAAGATTCGATTTGCGGTGTTCTCTGATCCTTCGCCAACTGCTTCAGACACATGTTCTTGGCGATGTGATAAAGGAACGTTCTAAATTTCGCAATAGGGCGATACGTTGGCACACAACGCCACACCCGTAGGAACGTCTCTTGACAGAGGTCTTCCGCAACTGTCCGGTTTTTGACAAATCGATAGATAAAATTTAAAGTGTTTGTATAGTGTCGCTCGGTTAAAATTCGGAATGCATCTCTGTTTCCGTCCTGCACAGAGAGCATCAACTGTTCGTCAGTGTGTAACATGCTTGTCTCCTCAAAAGAGGAGCATATCAAGCCAAGGCGCGTAACCCTCCTTCCATTCCGTAATGGAAGATGCCTGCTTGTTCACTCCTCGGTCTGTGCCTTCTCCATAAATGAATCTTGGTACAACAACGGAACACGTTGGCAATTTTAGATGCCCGTGTCTTCAGCGAGATCCGATCTCCCGAATTACAATCTCGCTCATTTCCTCCGGTTCCATTATTCCAAATTCTGCTGCTAATCGCCCAAGCGTGAGGCGTTGCCTTCGTTAAATACGAAACATACTGACGCATTCTGAAACTCCTTTCTAAGTTTATTCGTCAGGTAGAGACAGCATTCGCTGTCGCTTTTTCGGTCAATTAAAAAAGATTGTCTATGGTTTAACCCGTATATTCTGAAACAATTCATTTAAAATTCAAAAAAATATTTTTCGCCTTTAATCTCGATTTTCTAAAGCATGCAAAGATATTCCTTAAACCCGTGTTGGCTGAAATGGTTCTAAGGACAACGATGGCTGTCCTATGGTAATCAGTTCAGCGATGAGTTGTCCTGTGATCGGTGCGAGGAGAATGCCGTTTTTAAAATGCCCCGATGCCAAGACAACGTTGTCGTACCCGGGCAGGTTACCCAGAAGCGGTCCCTTTTTTGCATAAGGACGCAAACCTGCCCACGTTTGCACAAAAGTGCTATCGGCAAGCTGGGGCGCGATGGCAATTCCTGCGTCAATCATCTGTTTGGCACCGTCCACTGTTGCTGTTTTATCATAGCCGACGAATTCGACCGTCGCCCCGAGTAGGATTTTGCCATCGGCTCTCGGTACGATGTAGATGCCGAGTCCATCGATGGTTCGCTCGAAAAGTGGCGGCATCGCTTCAATGAGGACTATCTGCCCTTTCGCAGGTTCAACGTGAATCGGAACATCAAGTTGAGCCGTAAGCGTCCCTGTCCAGCATCCCGCGGCAATCACGAACGTGTCGGCGTAATAGGTTTCACCGTTCACGACGACACCGACAACGCGTTCCGCACCGTCCTCCCTTACTCGGATAAAATCGCTAACAGGATTGCCGACTTGGAATTGCGCACCGAGTTTTGCTGCCGCCTTGGTAAGGGCAGTCACCATCTTCGGATTACGGACTTGCGCATCTTCAGGAAACAGAACGGCACCCGCGATAGATTTTGAGAGCGCAGGCTCCAACTGCCATGCTTCTTCTGCTGTCAGAACTTCCGCTGAGAAGCCGCGCTTCACACGCCGATCTGCGAGACCGATTAATCCTGCCGCTTCAGCTGAATCGAAGAATACCGATAGCGTCCCGGATTGGATTAACTCGATATCTATCTGGGTCTCTGCTCGGAGTTCTTCCGCTAACGCTGGATAAAGTGCAAGGCTCGAACGGCATAGGATTGGATACGGCTCATGTGTTGAGGCGTGTGAGGTTAAAATTCCCGCTCCTGCCCATGAGGCTTCTGTACCAACAGCGGATGCTTTATCGATCACTAACGATTTCACGTTTCGTTTGGCGAGATCGTAAGCGATATTACATCCGATAATGCCCGCACCGATAATGATGACCTCGGTATGATTTCGGTTCAAGGTATCCTCCATTTTACCATAGAATCAAAACAACAATTTAAGGATAGTTTAGCACATTATCGGCCTCTTGTCAATCTCGCTTGTCCGATGTCTTAAGGGCATTTAGTTCTCCATTTTTAGGAGGGTTTTGGATACCCCGGCCCGGTAGGTGCGGTTTCCTAACCAGGGTTCCCACCCGTTACTGGGAAGGGACACCGGATTCACCCAAAGTCCCATAATTGCTTAAAACTAAATGTCCCTGCCGATGTCTTACGGATATTCCAGTTCTACCACTAATACGCATTTTTGGATGCACTTTTTGCATAATGTAGATTGCGTCTTGAAATTTCAGCGGATTCCGTGTATAATTACTACGTCTCTCGTAAAGTAGACGCTCTCGAATCCGATGATGCTGAAATCAATTCTTCCTGTAGGAGCGAGTTTTACTCACGATTCTCCTACGGATACGAAAGGTTTTTTATTAAATGACCCTTGGAAAAGTTACCGGGACAATCGTCGCGACGCAGAAAGATGAGAAATTAATCGGAAGCAAACTGATGGTTGTCCAAAATGTGGATCTCAACGGAGAAGTTGATCGGATATATACTGTTGCTGTAGATGCTGTGGGTGCAGGTATCGGCGAGATTGTCCTCGTCGCCACCGGCAGTTCCGCACGGCAGACCGCAGTGACAGGCAACAAACCGGTCGATGCCGTAATTATGGCGATTGTTGATACTGTGGAAGTTACTGGGAAAGTTCGATATCAAAAGTAGAAACGATGCAGATCGCCATTGAACGGGAACGCGTCCGGACCGAAACACTCCACCGTCGCGATGCGCTCACCTCGGAAGAGCGGACACGGCTCAGCCAGCGTATCGTTGATTCCACTGCACGCTGGATACAGCGTGAGGGTTTCGATGCCGTGATGCTCTACCTGAATATGAGAAGTGAAGTTGAAACCACCGGTTTGCTGGAAGGCTTACTTAATTCAGGCAAGCAGGTGTGCGCGCCTGTTGTCGATACTGAGCGATTGGAACTCGTCCCGCGACGGATTCAGAACCTAAAAACAGAGGTAGTACGCCATCCCTACGGCATGTTGGAACCCAACGCTGCATGCCCAATCTTTCCCACCGAACACCTTCAACTCATCGTGGTTCCCGGTATCGCTTTCGATTGTAATGGGTATCGTCTCGGATACGGCAAAGGTTTCTACGACCGATTTCTTGCGAAGTGTCCACACGCCGTTGCGATCGGATTGGCATATCAGATGCAACTTGTAGAAGATACGTTCCCGCAAGCGTGGGATGTGCCGGTTCAGCATATTTTTACTGAGACCGGTAGGATAGAGATTTAACTACTTCGCATCAACGAAAGGTCTCAATTTCTCCAACGTCTTTGCACCAATACCTTTGACATTTTGAAGGGCATCTACATCAGTAAACTTACCATGCTGTTCACGATAGACGACGATCCTTTTTGCCATTTGTACACCGATGTTTGGGAGGGTCTGGAGTTCTTCCACAGAAGCAGTGTTTATATTGAGAAGTTCGGGCGTGCTCGATGTCAAAGTTTCTGTTGTTTGGGTTTGTGGACGTTCCTCGTTCGGGACAGCGATTAAATCCGGTTTTCCAAGAAACACAGCAGGCGCAAACCGCCGCATCCCCCAAAATCCGCTACCAGCTAATATCAGTATCACGAGAAAAGTAACCGCTTTCCAATAATGGCGTTCAACGGCATCCAATGTGGGAGGGGTTTCTAATGTGGGAGGGGTTTCTAACCCCGAATCTTTATTCATCCCTGTTTTCCTCAAGAGATAACACCTGAGGGGTTTCTAATGTGGGAGGGGTTTCTAACCCCGAATCTTTATTCATCCCTGTTTTCCTCAAGAGATAACACCTGATTTGCTCGGACGCTTCCGATTAACTGTTTTGTCCCTGTCTGCCACTGCACCTCAATACTATCCACCTGTTCATAGTCTCCAATTCCAAAATGGAGCGTAAGATCTTGCTGTGAAAGATAGCCGTCCCCGCTCCGTACCTCACGTATCTGCGTGAGTTTTCCCGTCGTGATCTTAACACGCGTGCCAATCGCATCCGTGGAACCCTTTGTTGCAGTCAATCGGACCTGTAGCCAGTTTTTTCGGTTACCGCCATCGTTGCGTAAAAGACGCGGTGCCGTGTTGGAATTGGTCACTACGATGTCGATGTCGCCATCTAAATCGTAGTCTGCGAAAGTAGCACCGCGACTTACGTCCTCCAACTTCATACCCGGACCGAGAGTTTCAGAGACTTCGGTAAAGGTGTTGTCATAGTTATTTCGGAAGAGTAGATTGCGTTGCCCGTAGGTGCCTTCCAATTCAATCTCGGCGAGATTCTCGTGTAGATGCCCGTTGGCAACAAAGAGATCTTGGTATCCATCGTTGTCGTAGTCAATAAAAGCGGTTGCCCAACCGAGATAGGGATAGGTGAGTTGCGCCGTTTTTGTCATGGCTGTTGCGTCTGTAAAAAAGCCATCAGCGTCGTTATGGTAGAGCGTGTTCGTCTGTTGGGCGTAGTTGGTGACAGTGAGGTCGAGCCAGCCGTCGTTGTTCCAATCGCCAAATGCTGTGCCCATACCATTTTCAGCGGCACCATCTTCGCTGAGTGCCACGCCGACCATGAAACCGACCTCCTCAAAAGTGCCGTCATCATTGTTTTGATAAAAGAGGTTTTCTGTGGAGTCGTTAGCGACATAGATGTCGAGTGCACCGTCGTTATTATAGTCTCCCCAGACGATGCCTAAACCTTTGCCGGTAGTGTTATAAATACCCGCTGTTTTTGTAACGTCGGTGAACGTGCCGTCCCCGTTGTTGCGATAGAGCGTATCGGATTGAGCGATGAAGTTATCGGGTTCGCAGTAGGCACGAATTCCTTTTTCCTTGAGTCCACACCACGGATTTTCATCGAGGTCAAAGACGATGTAATTGACGACGTAGAGGTCAAGGTTGCCATCTCGGTCATAATCAGCGAAGGCACAGCTCGTGCTCCAACGAGGCTCCGTCACACCCGCAGATTCCGCGACCTCTGTAAACGTGCCGTCCCCGTTGTTGCGATAGAGCCGATTGGTGCCGTAGTTTGTGACGTAAAGATCCAGTTTACCATCGTTATTATAATCGCCCACGGCACAACCGTGTCCGTAACCGGTATCCCCGACACCCGCTTCTTCAGTAACCTCCGTGAAAGTGCCGTCCCCGTTATTTTGATAGAGGCAATTGGTTGGAATTTCTTGCGAGACGTATCCCGGAAGTGGCGCACCGTTAACAAAATACAAATCAGCATCGCCGTCCCCGTCGTAGTCAAAGAAAGCCGCACCGGAACCGAGCGTTTCCATGAAGTACTTCTGTCCACTCCGTCCGTCAACGTGTTGCCAGTGGATACCTGCTTCCTGCGTCACATCGACGAATTGGATGTCGGTGTCCGCATCCACAGTGTGGATAAGGATACCTTGTGCGACAATTGCGATTAAGAACAGGGTTACGATGCCTATAATGCTACTTCTGCTTTCCATCTGCCTCCTTCATCTTTGCCAATGTTCGTTGAAAAGCATCGTTTTTGGGTTCCATTTCGATGGCGGTCCGAATCGTCTTTAACGCTTCTTGATGCGCGCCTGCCTGAAAGTGTGCCAAAGCGAGGGTATGCAGGTATTGCGGGACAGGGGCTAAACGGACAGCTTGTTCAGCCAAGGTGATAATTTCTTGGATTTTAATCTTTTTTTTATTTGTCGATGCTGAAGCGGAACCACCTTCAAGATAAAGCCTTGCTAATCCGTTTAGAGCATAATGCGCCTCTGCGTCTAACTTTAAAGTTGCCTGATACGCTGCAATCGCTTTCTCAAATTCACCGCGACGGTGATGGATGACCGCGATGCCGATCTGGGCATGAACTAATGAGGCATCATAGACGAGAGTGGCTTTGTATTCCGCAAGTGCCTCATCGAACCGGTCTTGCGAATAATAGACTGCCCCTAATCCAGCGTGCAGAGCGGCTTGCTCCGGCTCAATCGCAATCGCACTGAGATATGCTTTTTCTGCTTCGTCGAACTCGCGCTCGCGAAAATAGAGTCTGCCGAGTTTATAGTGTGCCGCTGCGTAGTGTGGCTGAAGTCTGACTGCTGCCTGATACGCCTCAAGTGCCTTATCGAATTTTCCATGCTTTTCGTAAGTGAGTCCGAGTTGGTACTGTTTGCGAGGATTGCTCGGTTCGTTAAGAATCGCGCGCTCGCGGGTGTCAATCTCTTGGGCGATTGCGTTTAAACGACGGTAGGTTTCCATGGCGCGCGTGCCTTCCGTTACTTGCTTTAGCCGGAACAGTGCCTGCGCGAGGTTATAGTACGCCCCGATATGGTCGGGTTGTTGTGCGATGACACTGCGGTACAATGAGACGGCATGCTGGAATTCCCGTCGCTTTGATGCGATTAAACCCAGACTATAGGAAGCCGCCGTAAAATTAGGGTCCAACCGAATTGCCTTCTCTAACAGTGGACGTGCTTTGTCCAGTTCACCCCGTTTTTGATAAATAGCACCTAAGTTCCCATTTGCCATAGTAAGTTCAGGATTCAAGGCTAACGCAGATATGTAATAATGAATTGCCTGCTCCTGCTGTTTGACGGCTTCATAGCAGGAAGCGAGATTCGTCATGGCTTCGGCGAGTTTCGGTGAAAGGTTGAGTGTTTGGTGATACGCTTCTATGGCTTCTGCGAACCGAGAGGCTTTCTGATAAGCGGTTGCGAGCCCGACCTGTATTTGGAGGGAGTCTGGGTGGTTTTGACTGAGTTTCTGATAGATGTCAATTGCTTCGTCATTACGTCCGGTTCTTGTATAGAGCAAGGCAAGATTAGCGTCGGCTTGTAACAATCCCGGTGTGATGTCCAGTGCCTGTTTCAGAGCAACTTCCGCCTCAGCGAATTTACTGAGTTGAATATAAACCGTTCCGAGCCCGGCGTATGCTTTGGCAGAGGCAGGATCGCGTTGAATAACGTGCTGAAAATATCGGATTGCCTGCGTGTATTGTCCTTGCTGTGCGGCTTGCATACCGCGCCCGTAAAGATCTTCGGGTGTTTGTGCAACAGTATTCCACGCAAAGCTGATGAAAACGATTAGAAGAAAGGCAACGAACGATACTCCCTTTTGCGACATAACGGTTTATCCTCCACCGTCAATTTTAGCCTGATATGGCATATCGCGTCAAGGATTTATTCTGGTCGCGGGGGAGTATTCAGTTTTCAGCAATCAGCAAGCATCGGTGAAACTTCAACCCAGCCTACATTAGATAGACATCCCTCGATGGCTTCGTAGATGTTTTCGAGCAATTCCTCAAAGGTTTCACCTTGCGTAGCACAACCGGCAATTGATGGGACTTCTGCCCAATACCCGCCTTCTTCAGCGTCGTGAATGACGATTTTTAGTTTCATCGTTTGAATCCGTTCCTTAATGAAATTGTTTTACGCATGGGTTAGACTCCTTTTCAAGTAGCACTTTCAGGCATTATTATACCATATTCTTTAGCGTATTTACCACATCTTTTGTGAAGCATCTGGGGGTATTTGGCTTCTTTCGGGGCGGTTAGAAACTGCATCTACCTTGCCTGGGACAGGGATGATGCTTAAACAACTCATTCAAAATACTCATCTTCGTTAAACTCAGTCCAGGATTCAAATACGGGGAAAGGTCGAGGAAAATCGTCGTTGTCAATATTCAACTTGAACCGTATCTTTTCGCTATCGAAGAGGTTCCGAATCGAAATGGAGATTCCTGAAGTCCCGATGCAGTTATCGCACTGCGTCGGAAGTATTTGTGCCGAGCGCTGTGCCTCAAAATAAATTCTGTATTCTGAACCCGACTTTTCGACACTGTAATCGTCCGCCAAAATCTCCCACTCACTCAAAGCGGTGTTGCCTTCGGCATATTGTGCCCAGAGACCGACACCGCTGAAGAAATCGAGAATAACGGCTTTTCTTTTCCTCGCGTCTCTGGAGGGATCAAATTGCCGAAATGAACGACCCTGTAGTTCTGATTTTACCAATCGTTCCTCATCGCTATCCACCGGTTGCAATGGGTTCGCGCAGGAAAAGAGAATCAGGTAGATGAACGCGAGCATAGAAGACACGAAACATATTTTTTTCTTTGTTTTCGAGAGATTACATGGACGCATGTGTATTTCCTCCA
>JAPOOP010000418.1 GCA_026713385.1 Candidatus Poribacteria bacterium
ATTCTACTGATGCTGAAATACCGAGCTTCTGGATGTGAATAATACCAACCGCTCACAGATGCCGCTGGAAACATCGCCAGACTCTCAGTAAGAGAGATACCCGTGTTCTCTGTAGCGTTCAACAATTCAAACAACACCCGTTTTTGGTTATGGTCAGGACATGCGGGGTATCCCGGTGCTGGGCGGATCCCTCGGTATTTTTCGGCAATCATGGCTTCATTATCCAACGTCTCATCAACGGCATAGCCCCAAAGCATTGTGCGGACGTGCTGATGCATCCGCTCCGCGAAAGCCTCGGCGAGTCGGTCTGCTAACGCCTTTGCCATAATGCTGTTGTAATCGTCCTGCTGCTGCTCAAACTCATCACAGAATTCAGAGACCCCGTGGCCTGTTGTCACCGCAAATGCCCCGATATAATCCGGGACTTCTGTTGTCTTCGGCGCGATGAAATCACCAAGGCTGAGATTCGGTCTCGTAAACGGTTGTTCCGTCTGTTGACGTAGGTGGTGCAAGGTGGCGATCACTTCTGCCCGCGCTTCGTCGGCGTAAATCTCAGTATCTTCACCAACACCGTTGGCAGGGAAAAGCCCAACGACAGCACATGCCTGAAATCTTTTCTCCTCGACGATAATACGCAGGAGCGTTTCGGCATCCTTAAGGAGTTTACGCGCTTCCTCACCGACTTCTGGATTCTCCAGTATATTTGGATATTTACCGCGGAGTCCCCACGTTGTGAAGAAAGGGTTCCAGTCGATATAGTCAATGAGTTCCGCTAAAGGATAGTCTTCAAAGACTTTAGTGCCCATCATGTCCGGCGTGGCAGGTTGATAATTGCGCCAATCCAGCGTGGATCTGCGTTCCTGTGCGACAGCGAAGGGTAGCAGGTTCGCCTGTTGCCGATTTTTCGCTCGACGTTCCCGGATATCAGCGTATTCCTCACGGGTCTGCTCGGTAAATGTCTCCTGTCTTTCGCTACTCATCAGATGGCTGACAACGCCAACGCTTCGAGATGCATCCCTGACGTGAATGGTTGAACCGCTATAAGCGGGTTCAATTTGAACGGCGGTATGTACCTTTGAAGTCGTCGCGCCACCGATAAGGAGTGGGGTTTGGAAACCTTCACGCTCCATCTCCGCAGCGACGTGTACCATCTCATCCAAGGACGGTGTAATGAGTCCACTCAACCCGATAATATCGGCATTCTCTTTCCGTGCGGTTTCCAGAATATCTTCAGCGGGCACCATCACACCGAGATCGATAACTTCGTAATTGTTGCACCCAAGTACAACACCGACGATATTCTTACCGATGTCATGAACATCGCCCTTCACGGTCGCCATCACAATTTTGCCTCTGGATCGGATAGCACCATCCGCCTGCTCCTTTTCAATATACGGGATGAGGTGCGCAACCGCTTTTTTCATGACCCGCGCGCTTTTAACGACCTGTGGTAGGAACATCTTACCGTCTCCGAAGAGTTCACCGACGCGGTTCATACCGTCCATTAGGGGTCCTTCAATTACGTGTATAGGACGTTCGTGATTGAGCCGTGCTTCCTCCGTATCTGCTTCAATATATTCGATAATTCCTTCAACAAGTGCATAGCGCAGGCGTTCTCCAACCGAGAGTTTCCGCCATTTCCTATTTACACGCTTCTTTTTACCCCGACCTTTCAGTGTATCGGCGAGATTAACGAGTCGGTCGGTTGCATCTTCTCGGCGATTGAACAGGACATCCTCTACCGCTTCTAAGAGCGGTTTCGGCAGATCATCATAAACCGCGAGTTGCGCAGCGTTGACAATCCCCATGTCCATACCAGCATTGATGGCGTGGTAGAGAAACGCGGCGTGCATCGCCTCGCGCACCGTATCATTGCCACGGAAAGCAAAGGAAATATTGCTCACACCGCCGCTCACTAAGGCATAAGGACACGCGGCTTTAATCCGCTCACAGGCTTCAATAAACGCTTTCGCGTATTCGTTGTGCTCTTCGATCCCAGTCGCGACAGCGAAGATATTCGGATCGAAAATGATGTCCTCCGGTGGGAATCCAACCTCTTCCGTCAAGAGTTGGTACGCCCGACGACAGATCTCCACTTTCCGTTCGTAAGTATCCGCCTGCCCTTCCTCGTCGAACGCCATAACGATAACGGCGGCACCGTACTGTCGAATTAGCCGTGCTTTTTCTAAGAAATCTTCCTCACCCTCTTTTAAACTGATTGAGTTAACGATTCCCTTCCCCTGAATGCACTCCAATCCTGCTTCTATAACCTCCCATCGGCTGGAATCCAGCACGATAGGCACGCGACTAATGTCGGGTTCCGCTGCGATGAGGTTGAGGAACTTGACGATCGCGCTCTTGGCATCTAACATGCCTGCGTCCATATTAATGTCGATAAGTTGTGCACCGTTTTCGACTTGATCTCTGGCGACCTCTAAAGCGGTCTCATAGTCCTCGTCTTTAATGAGCGTTGCGAATCGGCGGGATCCTGTTACGTTTGTCCGTTCGCCAACGTTAACATAGAGAGAATCAGGGGTTATGTTAAACGCCTCTAAGCCGCTCAGACGGCATGCGCGTTTTTGCTGCGCTGGTTCCCGCGGTGCGTATTCGGCGGCGACTTTGGCAATCGTTTCGATGTGTTCAGGTTGACTTCCACAACATCCACCGACGATATTGACGAATCCGTTTTGTGCAAACTCGTGCATCCACTCCCCCATTTCTGCTGGGGTTTGGGTGTATTGACCGAGTTCATTGGGGAGTCCAGCGTTCGGATAGCAGATAACGGGTACATCGGTTATTTTCGCCATTTCGGCGAGATACGGACGAATCTGTTGTGCACCGAAGCCACAGTTCAACCCGACGGCGAGCAGATTCGCGTGCCGAACGGAGTTCCAAAAGGCTTCGACTGTTTGTCCAGAGAGGTTTCTACCGCCACCGCCACTTCTGTCAGAAGAGACGATAAGCGGGATGTCAATGCCTCGTGCTTCAGCGAGGGTTTGTATGGCAAAGAGTGCCGCTTTACAGTTAAGGGTGTCCATGACGGTTTCGACGAGAAGGAGATCGGCACCACCGTCAATTAAACCTTCGGCTTGCGTCGTGTAGGCAGAAACGAGTTGTGCAAAGGTAATGTTCCGATAGCCAGGATCGTTCACATTCGGTGAGATTGTGCAACTGCGGTTGGTAGGTCCCATACTCCCTGCGACGAAGCGCGGTTTGTCGGGTGATGTCCATTTATCAGCTACCTCTCGTGCGATACGTGCAGCTGCATAGTTTACCTGATATGCGATGTCTTGGAGTTGGTAGTCTGACATTGACACGGATGTACTGGTAAAGGTATTCGTTTCGATGATATCCGCACCAGCACTGCAGTAGTTTGCGTGTATTTCTTTTACAATATGCGGTTGTGTTATGGAGAGCAGATCGTTGTAGCCTTTGAGTTCAGACGGATGATCGGCAAACTGTTCGCCTCGAAAATCCACCTCTGTGAGCCGATAGGTCTGCAATAGGGATCCCATTGCGCCATCGAGGATCAGAATCCGTTTCTCCAGTTCATTTTTAAGATATGTTATTCGTTCAGTGTCTGCCATAGATATATTATGCCCTCTTTATGATAGACGCGTCTCCCAGACCTTCAAGTCTTGGGCGTATACCAACGTCGTGTGTTATAATATACCACATAGAAAGTAGGATTGTCCATTTAAAGTCAATGTAAGGGGTGTAAAGTTTTTGACCCTAAATACGTCAAGGGATCTTTTAATGGTTCTGACATAGCACTCCGCTGGAGTGCAAGAGTAAGGGACCCCGCCTATTTCTATTCTCACTGCGAAGCAATATTGCTCCGTTGGAGCAAAGAGGCTTTTTAGAGGTAAAGTTTTCTTTACGCCAGTGGCGTGATATGTTTATAGAAACCCCGGTCTACAATTATCGCGCAAGCCGAAGAAAATGCTATGTCTTAGATACTTCTTATGAGACGCTGCCAGAATATTTGCGCATCCTGACGTAACCACTTATGCAAACTCAAAACGAAAAATCTCAACGTTCCGAACATGCCCATAAGTACGCTATCCATTTTGACATCCTTCCAGAGATTTCTTATCTCAATGAAGACCTACCTGTCTTAATAGCGGATCTCTTGCCAATTTTTCACGGTTTTCCACAAGATGTCTGGATCTCCGAAAAATGGGTAGACGAAGGACTCGACTCCTGTCGGGTTGTTTTCTGGGCATGCGCTGAATCCCCGGATGCGATTAAATCATTTGGAAATTGGTTTCAGGCGATTTTCCGAGAACCGTCCGTTGCCGAAGTCTTAGAACGTCTCGTTACGTGTGCCTTAGACGACTCTGATGATATTGAGGTTATTCTGACGGATTGGACGCGCTTAGCAAATTGAGAACGGTACACAGAGTGAATTACGGCACACGGAGTGTGCCTACTACTTTTAAAGTTACGGTATAAATAATGTTGACACCCGCAAATAAATTATGCTATAATATTGAGGTAGAAATCAGTTTTCCAAAAGGTAATTTAAAAAAACAGGAGATGACAATGATCCGACGAACCCTTTGGGTCACTATGTCGGGAAAGTTTGCGCGACTCCCAAATTTACTGTTAATAGTGATATCCTTCTCAGTGCTTTTCGTTAACAAGGCACATCCAGAAACTGTTGATGAAATTTTTCAGAATTTCAAAACGGCGTACGAGAAATCTAATAATTTCAGTGCAAACTTTGAGGAGACGACGCTGTTCGCGAATAAGAAAAGTGTCGCTCGTGGACGGTTTATATTCGGGAAACCGAATCTGCTCCGTAAGGAATATGTTGATCGGAAAGATGCATCAAAGGTTGTTCAACTCACTGTTTTAGACGGCGAATACGGCTGGACATATACACCTATACTCAATCAAGTCAATAAGATGAAGTGGACGAATCCAGAACGTCGGGAACTGTTGCCCGGTATTGGTGCGTCCCTTGAAGATGTCCAAAAAAACTACGATATGGCTCTGATTCCAGACGAATTTGCGAATCCAAAAGGGGTCCATCAAATTGAGTTGTCCCCTAAAGTTCATATGGTGAGCACGAATGCGAAGGAAACACTCCAAATCTGGTTAAAATCCGGCGAGTGGCTTCCCGTGCAATTCGGCTACAAAACCGAGTTTGAAGACGGTACGCGTCAAAGTGTAATTGTTACGCTCACACAGATTGAGCGAGATAAGGAACTCGCACCGGATCTTTTTAAGTTTGTGGTGCCCAAAGATGCCGAGGTAATAGATCTCTCCGAAAATTAGGAATCATCTCTTATTCCGAGATCATTCCTAAGTCTTTCGTGAATACATTATGAATTTCGGTACCCTTTTGCGGTTGGCAAATCTCCTAACGATTTTACGGCTTTTCCTGATACCCCCGTTCATATACTGTTTTCAGTCGGATATGATGGGAGTTGCGCTCGCTATTTTTGCTGTGGCGGCACTGACCGATCATCTTGATGGTAAAATTGCACGAAAGCAAGGTGTGACTGGCTTCGGCAAATTTATGGATCCGCTCGCTGACAAGTTGCTCATCGGTGCGGCTTTAATCTGTTTAGCCCTATTCAAACACGCCGACAGTGGGCTTATTCCGATATGGATGGTTTTTGTTATCATCGGTCGTGAAGTTCTCGTTACATTCCTCCGAATCGTTTTCATCACAAAATACGGGGAGATCGTCTCGGCAAACCAGTGGGGAAAATACAAGATGACTTCACAATTGATTGCGATCATCATCGGGTTAGCCTTACTTGCCTTTCAAAACAATCTGGACGCGACACTGATTGTGCAAAGCCGAGGTCCTATCTACTTCATGATGTATATCCCCTTAGTGCTGACGGTTGGATCTGGTCTGGAATTTCTCGTTAACAATCGCAAACCTTTATTCGCGCTGGTTCATGCAACCCGTTACGATCCAAAAGCAGGTGCGTGATGGACACAGCCAAAAGCGAGTGCATTCGTTGTTTTGTAGCAATTGAGATCCCAGAACCGATACAGGGGTTGCTGGCACCCGTGCAAACACACCTTCAGTCTCATATCCACAAGGGCACCTCGTGGACAAAGTTCGGAAATTTCCACCTCACTTTGAAATTCCTCGGCGACATTCGCCCTGAAGCGATCAATGACGTGAGCGAAGCCCTTCAACGTGTGACAGATACACATCCGCCATTCTCTATTGCCTTCGGAGGCATCGGTGCGTTCCCCAATCTCGCTCGTCCGCGAGTCATCTGGATGGGCATAAAGCAAGGGGCATCGACCGTGTCCCGCCTTGCAAAATCCGTGAACCTTGAATTGAAACATCTTGGTTTTTCAACAGATAATCGGTTTCACCCACACCTGACGCTCGCGCGGCTGAGAACCGCTACAAATCTTGAACCTTTCAAGCATATTCTACGTAAACATGATACAATTGTTGGTGGATCAATGCGTGTAAACGAAATCGTACTCATGCAGAGCCAACTTCACCCAAACGGGGCGATTTATACGCCTTTAAGCTTATGTCATTTTTCCGAGTAATGCAACGCCCGATGCCCCTATTTTTCAGAGTAGGTGCAACATAAGGAGAGACCTCAAAACATGAAAGATGAACAGAAACAAAAAGCCATAGACCAAGCGATTTCACAAGTAGAGCGTGAGTTCGGTAAAGGTGCTATCATGCGCTTTGCAGACAACGAAGTTGTGCCTGTTGAAGCGATCCCAACGGGTTCGCTCGCGCTTGACCTTGCTCTCGGTGTAGGTGGTGTCCCGCGCGGCAGAATCATCGAAATCTTTGGACACGAAGGTACTGGAAAAACGACCTTGGCACTCCATATTGTCGCCGAAGCCCAAAAGTTAGGAGGCACGGCTGTGTTCATTGATGTTGAGCACGCGCTGGATACCGCCTACGCCCGAAACATCGGTGTCAACTTGGAAAACTTGTTAATCGCACAACCGGATGCCGGTGAACAGGCGTTAGAAATTGTCGAAACGCTTATCCGTAGCGGTGCGATTGACTTGGTCGTCATTGACTCTGTAGCCGCTTTGACACCGCAAGCCGAGATTGAGGGTGAAATGGGTGATGCACACGTCGGTTTGTTGCCTCGCCTGATGTCTAAAGCGTTACGAAAGTTGTCGGGTGTCACCAACAAATCCCAAACCTGTGTTATCTTTACAAATCAGATCCGGCAAAAAATTGGGATTATGTTCGGTAACCCGGATACAACCCCCGGTGGACTCGCCCTGAAGTTCCATGCTTCTATCCGTTTAGAACTCCGCCGCGGCAGTCAAATTAAAGATGGCAATGAAATTCTTGGAAGCGGTGTGCGCGTCAAAGTGGTAAAAAATAAGGTAGCCCCTCCTTTCAAAGAAGCAGAATATGATGTTACGTTCGGAAAGGGCATCTCTAAAGAAGGAAATCTTTTGGATATTGCTGTTGAGAATGAGTTTATCCAGAAAAGCGGTTCTTGGTTCGCCTATAACGGTGAACGCATCGGTCAAGGCAGAACGAATGTCAAGAAATATCTGGAGGAGCACCCGGACATTGCGGCGGAAGTTGAAGCGAAGATACGTGAAGCCTTAAGTGTGGCACCAGAATCTACCGCCGGTGCGATTCCTGAAGACAAAACTGACGATGGAGCCGAAGCTGCGGAGTAACAATATGGCAAGGTTTCCATGCTTTAGCACTCCTTAGACACGCATTACTTGTATAACGAGGTGCGCGCACCTCGTTATACAAAAATCTCGAAAAGTCTCGAAAAAACAAAAATAGCAACTTTTTCTTGACACCATTTTTTCCGTACGCTATACTCTAAATAAAAGCGATGGGTTTAAAAACCTAAAACCCATCCGAACACAGTTATCCGCATACCTGACTTTCACCCCGATGAGTGGAGTCGAAAAATCGTTTTGGAAAGTGAGAACTTCACGTATGGCTATCAAAAGAGGAAATTCCACGGATTCCTTTGAGGAGCAAAAGAATTGCGATACCGTTTGGTATCAACAGCAAATTCGCACGCTTCAAGGGACCATTGACATGCTCGAAGGCGAACTTGAAAGCATGCGGCAACAGCAGCGTGCTGTATATGTCAAGGACCTTGAAACTCGACTCTATGAAATGCAACGTGAGTTGATGACGGCACATCGGCGCAACAAGAAACTCACCAGCACGTTACAAGAGGCGAAAGAGAAACTGGAGATCCTCAAGGAAAAGGTTGCTCAACTTAGCGCGCCGCCCAACAATTACGGAGTCTTCCTCGCTTCAAACGAAGACGGCACCGTCGATATTGACATCAGCGGCAGAAAATGGCGTGTCAATCTCGATCCGGCACTCAGGGATAAAGACCTTGCGGTTGGACAAGAGGTTATTGTTAATAGCGGGATGAACGTCGTTGATATCAAAACTGCCGAAAAGCACGGTGACATCGTCAAAATCAAAGAACGCATTGCGGATGAACGTGCCATCGTGAGCCTCCGCACCGATGAAGAACGGGTCGTCAGAATAGCCGAATCTCTCAAAGAGGAAACGCTGAAAGTGGGAGATCATGTCCTTCTCAACCATGCGACCAGTATGCTCATGGAAAAACTTCCGAAACGGGAAGTCGAAGATCTGCTACTTGAAGAGGTGCCAGACATCGGTTACACAGACATCGGTGGACTGGATACCCAGATAGAAGCGATTCGCGATGCCATTGAGTTGCCATACCTCTATCCGAAGGAGTACAAAGAATTTAATCTCTCGCCGCCAAAAGGGGTTCTCCTTTATGGACCGCCGGGTTGTGGTAAAACCTTAATAGCCCGAGCGGTTGCCAGCAGCATCGCTGAACGCGTCCGAAAAGAGACCGGCAGAGATGAGGTGCGCGGTTATTTCATCAATATCAAGGGACCCGAACTCCTAAATAAGTATGTTGGTGAAACTGAACGTAAAATCCGGGAAGTCTTCCAAAAAGCACGCGATAAATCGAAAGAAGGATTTCCGGTTATCATTTTCTTTGATGAAATGGATTCTCTGTTCCGATCCAGAGGTATGGGCATCTCATCGGATATGGAATCAACACTTGTGCCGCAGTTCCTCTCCGAGATTGATGGCGTTGAGAACCTTCGGGATGTCATTGTTATTGGCGCGAGCAATCGACAAGATCTCCTTGACCCAGCTGTTTTAAGACCGGGCAGACTTGACGTAAAAATTAAAATTGATCGTCCTAATCTTGAGGGTGCCAAAGACATTTTTGGCATATACCTGACGCCCCATCTTCCTTTCTCTGAAGAAACTTACCAGCAGTTCGATGGAGATACGCAGGCTGCCGCGAAGCACTTTATCAAT
>JAPOOP010000646.1 GCA_026713385.1 Candidatus Poribacteria bacterium
CCCATTAGGATGACCTTGTTGTAACTTGCCATGGTTTCTCCTTTTTATCGTAGGCTCAGACCTTTTGAGGTAGCCTACAAGCCAAAAGCTCATTTAAAAATTTGGATGACGCTTATTTTAGTCAGATTCCGCTGTATCTTCAACCTTTGCATCATCATCTGTTGTATCTTCAGCCTCTGCCTTATCATCTGAGGTTGCTTCCTCATCCGATGTCGAGTTCTCATCTGGCGTTGATTTTTCGACCTCGGCTTTCTCAGGGGTTAGTTCGGCTTTCAACTTATCAATATCATCTTCGTATTGGACGACCATATACCGCAAAATCGCTTCAATGACATGCAGGGATTGATTTAATTCCGCAACAAAACTCGGTGTGCACTCAAAAATGTAGAGTACATAATAGCCTTCACTCCGTTTCCGGATAGGATAAGCGAGTCGTTTTTTGCCCCAAGGATCAAGCTTCAGGAGAGTCCCACCACCTTCGATGATGCTCTTTACTTGATTCGTAAGAGCCTCTGCTTCGTTTTCATCGTGGTCGGGCGTAATGATAAGCAGGAGTTCGTAAGGATTCAAATTTTCATGCCTCTCTTCGGACTGATGGCTCCACTGCTATTATAGTAAAAGCAGAGAGCAGAGATTAATATTAATTAAGCGAACCCCACCGAATGCCTGTGAACCAAATGGGCAATTACAGGTTAGATGGAATTCTATTCTTTAATTTTAGTTAATATAATTATACCACATTTTCATCCGTATATCAACCAAAAATGCTATTTTTCACAGACATTTAGTTTTACAGAATGCCTTGATTGAAGTTCATTATGCCTTCGTTAATATAGGTTAAAGTCAATCACATTCATATAAGTTATATAATTGTATTAACGTCTACTTATGACTTATGATACCATAGTTTGATTTATAAACCAAGACGAAAGAGAAAGAATCGCGACCGGGAGGGCACTCCTACAGAAGAACTGAATCCCACATTGAATTAAGGAAATTTAGGTTGGAAGCGTTGAATATGCGGTTACATGCAACGGTAAAAAAAACGGACGTTTCGATGTGAGAACCTCTTTCCGGATCCGTGCAGCTAACGTATCTACATCCACCTGTTCCACTGTCGCAAGCCCATATTTTTCTAAGAGCGGAAGGAGAGACTGAAAGATAGTCGCCATGTACCGGTACCCCGCCCACGTTTTAGCGGCACCGATTGGGGATTCAAGATGCATCGTGGGTGGTGGCAACCCTGCGTCAACAAAAGCACAATAAAGCTCCATGCCCGTGTCAAGATGCGCTTTCGAATGTTCAAACACGCCCAAAATCCACTTAACGAGTTGATTCATAAGTGGTGTATCTGGATGTAAGAACGCGGGATAAAGCGTGTATTCCGGCTCCTGAAACGCGGCGATACCGCCGGGCTTCAAATGCGTTATGAGTTGAGCGAATGCTCTCCTCGGATATGACATATACATCAACACAAACCGTCCGACAATAGCGTCAAATTTGTCCGAAAAAGCCAGCGTTCGTGCATCACCCGGAATAAATTCTACGTTCCGCATACCTGCGTCTGTTGCCCGCTCGTGTGCGGTTTCAAGAATTGCGGGATTGACATCTACACCGACAACCCACCCCTTAGGACCGACAAGTTCAGCAAGCATGAGTGCGACATCACCCGCACCGCTACCGATTTCGAGGACCCGCATCCCTTCCGTTATACCGGCTCGCTTACAGAGACGTTGCGTCGACTCTCCGTAGATTCTTGATTGCTCAATGAGACGTGTCGTTTCGTGTGAGGTGCGTCCTAACGTATAGGTGGCATCGCGATGTGATGTTTGTGAGTTCTCTAAATGATTTGTCGCCATGTGCGGAGCCTTTTTACGATGCAAGTGTGGCATACGCCGTGATATGCGGTGGCAACATAATCGGGCGTTTCGCTGCGGCGACTTCCGCCTGTATCCGCTCCGCCAACGTATCAACATCTAACTCTTCAGCCGTCGTAATTCCATAAGCCTCCAGCAGAGGGACAAGGCTCCGAAAACTGTTCGCAAGATATTCGTAACCGGACCAGTTCACGGGACCCCCCATCGGTGCCTCAAAATGTAGCGTTGGTTCAGGCAACCCTGCATCGACAAAAGCCTGGTAAAGTTCCACGCCCATGTCAAGATGTGCACCGGAACGCTCAAACACGGTGCGTCCCCACTTAATCAACTCGTTTGCCAATGGTGTATCAGGATGCTCAGCCACGGTATAAGGTGCAAAATAGGCTTCCTGAAAGGCGGCTATTCCACTGGGACGCAGATGTGTCGCCAAATGTTTAAGTGCTTCCGCAGGGTCAGCCATATACATCAGTACAAGTCGTCCGACAACAGCATCAAAGTCGTTTGGAAGTTCAAGGGTTCGGGTATCGCCTGCGATGAATTCAATGTTTGAAAAACCCGCCGCATCCGCTCGAGCTTGCGCTGTTTTGAGAATATCGGGGTTGAGATCTACACCAACAACTATGCCGTCGGGACCAACAAATTCGGCGAGCGTAAGAGCCACATCGCCAGCACCACTTCCAACATCAAGGACTTTCATCCCCTTTGCAATACCGCTTCTAAGAAAAAAACGCCGTGTCACATCTTCATAGAGTTGTGATTGCTCGATTAAGCGATCCGTTTCCTCTTGGCTGCGGCCCATTGTATATTCCGCATCTCTGGACTGATTGCTCATTTCTATTACCTCTCTATAGACATACCACTCCGCTGGAGCGGGAAGCAGCATGCGTCATCTATAATTGCAAGTATTATGAAAAAATAAATTGATGGAACTGTGTCTTTCCATCTTTGACAGTGTTGATAACAGGGTTTTTGACTGCATGCCGATTTTCATCAAAATGCAATAGGCCTGTCATGCCAAGGTGGCAACTTAGGTTATATGATATTGAAAAGGCGCGGTTTTCACACCGCGCCTTTTACGAAAAGCATATTCAGCACTTTTCAGGAGATAGGTTTTAGAACCTGTATCCGACTTTAGCATACCAGTACGCCCCATCAAACCCAAACGGACTGAACTGTCCGTATTTGTTACCGACAGAATCAGCAGCATTCGGATTTTCATCAGGAAAGGTATTCAGGATATTTCTTCCACCGAGCGTGAGAGCGATTCCCGACCCGACGGCGTAAGTGGTTTCCAAGTCGAAAATAACCTTTCCAGTGTATTCACCAGTGCCTGGCACATCTGGGTTCTGTAAGTAATCTTCAGAATCGAACCAACCGCTGAAATAACTGGCGCGTCCGAGGACCGACCACATGTCCGTTATGGATTGAATAACAGTCGCGCTGGCGCGGTGTTCTGGTAAATTCTCTTGCAGTTCCCTGATTCGATGGTCGTCCAGCGTGGCTGGATTGTGATCGGTAACTGTGGTGTTCGTGAAGTTATACACGGCGATGAGGTTTCCGTTGGGTATTGGTGCTGTAACGACAAAGTCAATACCTTGGGTTGTGGTATTAAAGTCATTGATAAAGAACCGGAATTGTTCCAGATTCGCTGCACTGGTTACACCTTCGGCGATGAGCTGCGCCTTCTGCGACTCAGTCAATGTGAAGTCTTGTGAGACTGATAACCGGTTTTTCAGCCGAATATCAAAAAAGTCCACGGTGAAATTTACGCCCAAAATATCAACGGCAAATCCACCTGTGAAGTTATTTGATGTTTCCGGGTCAAGCGAGTTATCTTCCTTACCTGTCACAACACCGACAGCAGCGTTGGTAGAAGGAATTGTTCCGTTATTAACGAGATCACCCTTCTCAAAATCGTATTCAGTGGTAATGTTGAACGTATTTTGCTGCCCGGGTGTCGGTGCTCGGAACCCGGTACTATAACTTCCCCGCAACCGCATCGTTTCCGTAACTTTGTAGTTCGCAGCGACTTTATAGTTCAGCGTGCTACCGAAGCCCTCAAATTGTTCACCGCGTACAGCAAGCGCGATTAGCAGCGGCTCAATCGGTCTGATTTCAGTTTCCAGATAGGCAGCAACATTAGAGCGGTGCCACTTTCCTGCTGCGACCGGGCTGAATCCTGAAAATCCGTTGGAGGCAGCAGTGAAACCTTGAGCAGCGAGGGGCCCGATCTGATGCGACTCGCGTTCCCCTTCTATGATTTCAAACCCTTCATCCCGATATTCCAAACCAGCAGCGAGGAACACCATGTCGCTGAGCGGATAGGTTACATCGAAGTTGAGGTTATAATCCGTCTGGATATAGTCGCCTGGATCAAAATATGTCGGTGTGTCTGGTCCGAGCGAAGCATTGACGGTATTGAAGATAAAGAAATCGGCATGGTGCCGTCCAAAAGAACCACTCACATCCCACGTTAGGGGTTTGCCTAACGCTTCCTCGAGAGCAGTGCCCTTAACACCAAGGACGACGGAACTATCCCAAGCGAACGCGCCAAATCTGGGTGTGAATCCGCCTGGAAACATCTCCTGGAATGTGAATAGGTTCGGGTCACTCTTGACGGCTTGCAACCGTTCAGGATCAGGAACATGGTTGGTTATCGGGATGTCGTCAGCGGCGTGAGGCGACAGTTCGGTAAACTCCTGCCCGGCAGCCTCCGCTGCCTGCTTTCGGGATTCCCAAGCCGCCATTTCGTTTGTCAAACCCCGCAAATCCCCGACGAGCAACGTCTCGCCACCTGTCGAACTAAACACACCGCTACGGGTATTCGGATTTCGGAAATAGAATCCGCCTTCAACCCGCTTTCGGGCGTAGTTGGCATGTCCATAGAAATTGATGGTATCTGTGAGGGTGGCACCGTAGTTGGCAAACAATTTGACATCATTCTCTATAATCGGTTGTCCCCAAATTTGCGCCGGGTCTTTCACACTAAAATTGCCTGCGTTAATCATGGCTATGGCATCATTACGTTGGACAGAGCGGACGGTCGGATCTGCACCACCGTATTCAAAGCTGAGACTACTCCACGCGTCTGGGTTCCCTAAACCGATATTCCCTGCGACAGCAAACTGTCGACCATCGCCGTATTGGTAGATACCGGGTTTGAATTCAAACGAACCGCCTTCGTGGTTGTTTTTCAGCTGAAAATTCATCACGCCGGCAATGGCATCAGAACCGTATTGTGCGGATGCGCCATCACGGAGGATCTCTACCTGTTGCAGCGCAATTGCGGGAATAGGTGCCAGGTCAGGTCCCTGTGAACCATCAGACAGACCGTTTCCGAGCCAGTGAATCACTGCGGCACGGTGTCGCCGCTTGTTGTTGACCAACACCAATGTATGGTCTGGGGCAAGTCCCCGTAAATTCGCCGGACGGACCACTGTTGACGCATCGCTAATCGGCTGTGTATTGATGTTATAAGACGGCACCAAAGCTCTCAATAAATCCGGTAGATCTGCGCCGCCCTGCTTTTCAAAGGATTCGTTTGACACAATATCGATCGGGACCGCTGAATCCAAGACGGAGCGCGGTTGGGAACGCGATCCCACCACGACAAGACTCTCAAGTCTCACAGGCGCATCCGCCTCAGATGCTTCTTCAGATGCTTCAGCCTCGTCCGCGGTGGCTTCTGTTTCCTCCGCATCGCTGGCTTCTTCCTGTGCAATGACCGTTGTAAACGTACACATCGCAATAACTACAAAGATACTGAGTGCGAAGATGATCGGTTTGAGATATTTACTGTAATACATATAATTTTCCCTCTTCGATTTCGACGTAAACGTCAAATTTTGAAAACTGCTATTAAAAAAATAAACACAAAAACGAAGTTAGCAACCCCCGCTTTTCCTCATAAGATTACTACAATCAAGGCGTATCCAAATTAAGAATTTAGCAACTCAAGAGGATAGTTAGGTTGCTCTCTCTTACACAGAGCGTGTTCTAACAGCAAAATTCGCTCTATTTTCTATATCGAATCTACGCTGAATATAGCCGTACATTAATAATATATGATAACACAAATTTTGTCATTCGTCAAATTTCTAAAAAAATAGAAAAATTAGCGTTAACAAAAGTGGAAATATTACCATAATCGGCAATTAGTGTCAAGCAACTGATCCATAAATCCAATTTGACTTGATATACATTTTTATGGGGCAATATTAACCGCGTTTTTCATCCGTTTCTCTTCTACGAAAGAACGGAGAGCCTCACCTAAAACACCATATTCCTCTAAAAAATTTAAACTTGACAATAAATTCGCAATGATATATACTTAATAACACGCTGAACTTGATGTTATGCTACGTTTGGAATTAAAAACACCCTAAAAAAAAGTTCATCCAATAGCTACTCTAATAGTGAAAATACTATCATGGCAAAGAAAAAGGGACGCCGCGCCATAAATGTGGCACGGAAGCGCGAAAAACGAAATCGCGACCGGAAATTTAAACAAAAAAAACTTGCTATCGAAAAGCAACGTAGACTTCCTTATGAAAAGTCGGAAGAAGAACATTTACACGCCTGTATCTCACAGAGTCGTAAACTTCTTGACGAACCTGAACTTGAAGGTATACTTTTCGATTTTGACCTGATGTATACACAGGTGACAGAAGTACTTGATAATTACCAAGCAGACAAAACGAACGCGCTCACAGACGAATCTGAAGAAGACCTCATCCATCTAACAAATGTAACAGAAGAAACCGCGAGTGAAGAGGAATCAAATCCTTTATCGGAAGCCGAACGTGCCTGCGAACATTTTCGGGTAGAAGTGCTTCCACATCTTGTTACACCAGACTTCATGCACCAATTAGTGCAAGCACTCACGGCGTGTGAAAAACGGCTTAAATTAATAGGCAACCGAGACCTCGCAGAGGTGGCTTTTGTCACCCGCTCGCTTTTTGAAGCCGCCCCATCGGAAATACTGGCATTTCATCCGATGATCCAAACTATCGGTATTGAAACTCTACGGATACTTGTGGAAGCACCGGATATGATTATTGACAGACGTGAGGAGGTTAAGGAAATCCTTTCAGATGTTCTGGAATACAAAGCGTCAGAAGCCTACCCATCTCAACCGATTTCCGTCTTTTCAGACCCTGCAAAAAATCCGAGACACCACAAGCAAGAGGATACCACATCTGATTTAGCGGAATCGGTTTCGCCGCATTTTGACCCGGTAAAGATTGCGATAAGCAATCCGGAACAGGCTTTGACCATCCCTGCGGAGCCTCCCGCACCGCCTTCAGATTCAGTCGATCTCTCCGACACACCTACCTCAGAGACAGTAATACCGCCGGTCTCACCTGACGAACTTCCTGCTCGGGCACTTTATAAAAATTTCGACGGCTTGGGAATCAAAGAGAGTTTCGAGGAACGGACAGACGTCCCGTCCTTACAAGAGAGGTTTGCTAACTACGCTTTAGTGAATGAAAGCGAAGAACAAGTTGAATTTGTTGATGTGGAAAACGAACGCTACATCACGGTTACCGAAGAGCGGCTACAGTTACACGCACGCTCAGAAGCAGAACTTACCATCGCAATGGCAGAGATAGAAGCGCAGTGTACATCGGCAGTCATGTACCTCGCCAAAACAATTGAAGAAAGGGGGTAATATTATGCCACGGAGTAAAAGCGGACAGGTCCGACGTCGGACGCAAATCCGCCAACGCCAACAACGACGAGTGAAAAGAAAGAAAGTAGCACTGAAAGAAATTTTACAAAACAGTTAAATTTTATACACTACATTTTGATAGTGGCGGGTCCTGTGCCTGCATGTACTCACATGCGTTTGAGAATCGGCGAGATGTTTTTACTTGGAGTTTTGATAGGGCGTTTCCCTTTCTTTATCCCCAGGAAACCTCGCCAGCAGTGCAGTGGCGGGGTGCTATCCCCGCCTACTCTCTCTTTTCAAAGTGAACAAACTCTGATGGTTGTAACCGGACGGAGTCCCCACGACTCTTTTCAATATACCCTATCCTGAGCAGCGTAATTACTTCATGAGAAGTAGGGATATTGAAAAGTTGACGAACCCGTTCACGATCCGTGGGGTGTTCCAAAGGGGCACTGACAAACTGCACACCAATCTCCAAAGCAGTTGCAGCGAGAAGTACATTCTGAATTAACATCCCCATACTCAGCCACATCCATCGCGTTCCTCCGTCCCCAGGTGGGTATCTCTTACAATTCATCGTAACCAACATGAGTAACGGTGCCTCGCGCACTTGTGCAGCAATCTCGTTCGCGGGGATATTTCCTGCTCCTAAATGCCCCAAAAGTGTGAACGACTTCGCGTTTTTCAACACCCGTTCCAATAATTTGTCCGGCGCGCCCTGAAGCAATTTCGGCAGTGTGACGTGATCCGTAAGCAACACACCATCCCCTAAAGTTTTCAAATCCGCCTCTGTGAGACGCATCCAACGGCTATTGTCATCAAGGAATTTGGCATCTTTGAATTGCTCAACGATAGCGCGCTCCGTTACCTCAGCGAGTGCTGTCTTGCCTTCCGCTTCCTGAATCAGCACAAGTTCCCAAGGTTGAACATTGAAAGGCGAGGGAGTCCACCGCGCAGCTTCAATGAGTTTTTCAAGGTCTGCTGCATCAATTGTGCGGTTCTGAAATGTGCCGCGATGGCTTCTGCGCTGTGTTATTGCTTCAAAAACATTCATAGATTCACCAAGTTTCGATGACGTTTTAGGATTTCTGCTGGCGATGCTGTACCGGTGGCACCGATCTTGGTAACGGTAATAGAAGCAACCAAATTGCCAACATAAGCCGCTTCAACAGATGCCTCCGCTTGTGAAGTGCGTAGGCTACAGAGCGTTGCGACAAGTCCCGCCGAAACACTGTCACCCGCCCCAACTGGATCGATCTCGTCGTTAATCGAAATACCGGGGATATGCGTAAAGTTACCTTCACTATAGACGAGGATACCGTTTTCACCGAGGGTGACGTATACCATTCTTTGGGTCTGTTCCGCGAGAGCAATAGCGCACTGCCTCGCCTCTTCGATGTCAACTTCCTGCCCGCTCCACTCAGACTGAACAGCACGCTTCGCCTCAAACCGGTTCGGTTTTATGATAACGTTTCGATACTTACCAATCCGCGTGCGGGAGTCTGCGAAAAAAATCTTATCAGGAAACGCCAATCCCAACTCACATAATTCTTCTCTCACTCGGTTGGTGACAACCCCTAAGTTCTCAATTGGCATCTGGTCACCGACAATGATACCGTCAACAAGCGGCATACAATTTCGAAGGGCATCAATAACATCAGTTTCAATCGCCTCATCCATCGCTGACTGGTTCTCAATATCGAACCGCGGTCCCTCCGTCTCCACGCCTTCATAGCCACGATGAATCGGTTTAAGATAGGTAGGCGTTACCCACTTCGGCACCTGTATCATAAAATCCGTCAAGCATCCATTCGCCTGCAGGCAATCCAGCAGCGTCCGACCAAATCCGTCCTCACCGATAACACCTAACGTATAGACTGTGCCTACTCCTAACGCCTTGAGGTTATTTGTAACTGTCCCCACTGCACCGGGACTATAGCGTTGCTCAACAACGGGATTCGTATGCCATGGTGTTTCCAACGATAGTGTTGAACGGGTCTTGTCTATGTACCAATAGGCATCAAGGTAAAAATCGCCAACAACCAGAATACGTTGATTTTGAAATTGATTAAGAATTGTCTTCAGGCGCGGTTCGTTAATCAATGTGTTCCTCCAATGCCTCAAATACCCTGC
>JAPOOP010000387.1 GCA_026713385.1 Candidatus Poribacteria bacterium
ACCCGAACAGGATACGATCGCTGAAGTCTTACTGGAGCGCGGTTATCTCACTGCTTTAATCGCAGATACGTATCACATGTTCAAGCCGACGATGAATTTCTCGCGCGGGTTCGCGCATTTCGACTTCATCCGCGGGCAGGAGTCGGATAACTGGCACAGCGGTGATCCGAGGTTGATTGAAGACCAACTCCGAAAACACGTCCGTGAACCGCTCAACTGGCAACGGCACGCGGGACTCGTCAACTACCTCTTGTCGCAACGGCATCGGCAGTCGGAGGATGACTATAGTTGTGCGCGTGTCTTCCGTGCCGCAGCGGACTGGCTACAGGACAATCATACCGTCGGTCCGTTCTTCTTATGGGTGGACAGTTTTGACCCGCATGAGCCGTGGGATCCACCAAAATCTTACGCAGACCTCTATTTCTCCGACTATTCGGGTAAGGATTTCATTACACCGGGCAACGCGAACGAAGGTGATGGACCTACGGAAGATGAACTCCGTCGGATTGAGGCACTCTATCTCGGAGAAGTGACGTTTGTCGATAAATGGGTTGGCGTGCTACTTGACAAGATAGAGCAGTTAAACATCCAAGACGAGACGTTGATTGTGCTCATGTCCGACCATGGTACGCAACTTCGTGATCACGGAAGCTTCGGAAAAGGACCAAACAAGTTGCATCCGTTTAATACGCAGTTGAACCTGATGATGCGGCACCCAGACGGACCGCATGACAAGGACATTTTTGCGTTCGTGCAGAATCACGATCTGATGCCGACGCTCCTAAATCAGCTTGACATTCCGTGCGGTTGGACGGATGGCGAGGACATGTGGCAACTTGTTACACAGGAAAAGGCACTCCTCCGTGAACGCGTTATTACAGGCTGGGCGGGGTTCATCACGGGTAATGCACGCGGTCGCGTCAGCGTGCGTGATAATCACTGGAACTTCTGTACTTCAGTCGGCTATAAAGATGAGAACGGCGATGAACTCTTTGATGTCCGAAATGATCCCGAGGAAAAAGTGAACATTGCGAGTGACCATCCAGCGATCGTTGCAGAAAGAAGACGAGAGGTCGAGGCGTTGATTGGACAACCCTTACCTGGACATTTCATTGAGGTATGCGATCCAGAGCAGGCACCGATGACGCGATGGCTTCAAAAGAAATTAGCGGAGATGTAGAACTGGCTGTCAGCGGTCAGCAGTCGGCATTCAGTTGATTTCCGATGGTTGACCGTTATTTAAGTTTTTCCCAATTCCAGAGAAGGATTGTGCCGTCGTAGCTTCCGCTTGCCAGGGTCTTCCCATCTGGCGAGAACATCAACACACCCACAGAGCCTTGATGTCCCGTGAGAGTCGCTTGTATCTGGTAATCCGGATCTGATTTCCATATCTGGATTAATCCTGCTTCACTTCCGCTTGCGAGCGTTTTTCCATCCGAGGAAAAGGCTAAAGCAGTAGTGTTTTCAATAGCATCAAAGGTGCCGATGGGATTACCAGTATTGACCTCCCATAGACGAATCTCGTTTTCACCTCCACTGGCGAGGGTCTTGCTGTCTGCGGAGAAGGCTAACGCACTGATAGACTTCGTGTGTTCTGTGAGATTCGAGAGACTTTTTCCTGTCTTGGTATCCCACAGAACGATGGTTCCGTCTTGACTACCACTCACGAAAATCTTGCTGTCTGGCGAGAATGTGTATTCATTCACAACATCTATGTGCCCTTCAAGTGTGAATAGTTGGTCACCGGTGTCGGTTTGCCAAAACTTGACTATATTGCTAAGAAGTGTGACACCCCCTCTGCCAGCGAGAATTTTACCGTCTGGTGAGAATACGAGGGGCCAGTAATTATCCATACGGTCTACCCCTTCTAAGGTAAACAGATTCCCTTTTGTCTCGGCATCCCACACATGAATGCCGCTGAGAAAAACACGTCCCACGAGTTTTTTGAAGTCTGGAGAGAATGCGAGTCCGATAACATCTTGCGGTGGTGTAAGCATAGCGTGTTGTGTAAAAGTTTCCACACTCCAAACACGTGCTCGCTCTTCAATCGCGTTACCACTTACAAGGTATTTTCCGTCTTCGGAAAAAGTGAGGGCACTTATCCAATCCGTGTGTGCTCCGAGGGGAGAGGATAACTGATAGCGTCCAGTGTTGACGTCCCATAGATGGAGACTGCCGTCGCTACTCACGCTGATGAGTTGAGCACTATCTTTAGAGAATTTCATACTATGAACGTCATCCCGCTTTTTTGGACGAATTCCGTGCTCAATCAACTTGAGCATTCGGTTTGCTGCCACGTGCGGATTGACTTTGTCATCAGGAGTAGGAAGTGTTTTTTGTTCGGCGCCAGTATTGACATTCCATATCCGCATCGTCTTATCGACGCCCGCAGTGACAAGTCTCGCGCTATCTGGTGAAAAAGTCATGTCACGGATTCTACCCGAGTGGCCCTTAAGACCCATTCGGAGTGCACCAGTATTGACATTCCACAGATGTACCGTATGATCCCATCCACCGCCGGTAGCGAGTTTTCTGCCATCGGGTGAAAAGGTGAGCAGGTCGATGGATCCCAAGTCTCTGCTATCTGCATATAACGATTCGCCGGTATCAGCATCCCATAGATGCAACGTGCTTCCCGCACTCGCAAGGATTTTACCGTCTGGCGAAAATGCGACCGAGTTTACTGTACTCGAATGCCCTGTCAGGCTATTGATGTATTTACCGGTGCTGACCTCCCATAAACGGACCGTCCAGTCGCCACCTGCGGTAGCGAGTTTCGTGCCGTCCGGTGAAAGTGCGATTGCGTTGATTGAATCGGGATGTTCATCAAGCATCGCAAACGCGTTGCCTGTGAAGGTGTCCCAGACGTAAATGCTATTTTCGTGCGCAGTCGCAACGATTGAAGCATCGGGGGAGAACGTCAATCCCCCTGGTGGTGTCTTGGACAAAAACCCGTCCTTTTCACCGATTTGGGACTCTGTGAACAGTGAAACGACTTCGCCCGTTTGCGCGTCATAAATCCAGATGCCGATGGACGTTGAGGCGACAACCCGTGTGCTGTCAGGTGAGAGTTTAATGTTTATTAATCTACCTCTTCCAAGACGGGCTTTCGCGCCTTCAGGCAGATGCCATTGTGTTGCGAAGTCTTGAGTAATACCCTTTGATAGCAGTAGACTGAAAAGTAAAAGGCATACGATATAGAGAAGATGCGTCTTTTTCATGAACCGGAACCCTTTTTCAAGAAAAGAATCTATATCGCAATGGAGAGCAAATTCTGTGCCAGTTTGAACGATACCACATTCGGACTTTTGGCAGGAGTGTGGGAGGAAACCGCACAAAATCGGGCATCCGCTATGCGTAATTGCACGAAATGGGGTATATTTGATTCGTCGTTGGTATTTTAGTTTATCGCGATATATCTCTGAACTGCAACAATTCCGTGTAGGAGCGAGCCGCGCTCGCGATGCTCACTGATGGCTGACTGCTGATAACTGATAGCCAACTCTATAAAAAACTTGATTTCAATTTCCGTTTTAAGTATAATATGTCAAAAAGGTCATCAAAATTTTATTATTTTCTTTTTCACGTATTTTGCAAGTCGAAACCTATCATAGAAAATTTGAAGGGAAATATTATGGGAAGAAGAAGACGCTCCAGAGCGCAATATTGTAAAGGTGAATTGATTGAACGCGAAGACTTTTCTGAAGATTTAGCCGCGTTCAAAT
>JAPOOP010000492.1 GCA_026713385.1 Candidatus Poribacteria bacterium
ACCGTTATTGGCGAGGACATCGATGTCTAAGTTTTCATCGGAGAATCCGTAGACACGGCAGATACCATCTTCCTCTTCAACATCCTCAATATAGGACATCCAAGAGACCTCTAAACCGAGTTGCGTTTCGGTGAGATCTTGGAGTGAGCCGATCCGAGCACCGACATCCCAACCAACACCTTTCTCCTCTTCCCAACCTTCGCCGCCGGGCAACTCCCAAGCATTTGTTTCCACGTCGCGGCGGAGCAAGAATTTCGATTCCTGACTTGATGCATCCTCAATAAGCAGGCGCGTCGTTGTAATCGGTTTGTCAAAACAGACCGGAATGAGACGCTTCCCATCGTCGCTCAATGCGTCTAACGAGGCGGGATTGTAAGGATAATATCCCGCGGCGGGGGGTGCATCTATTGCACAATACTTATTGAAAATCCCGCACCGGTCTTCAGTTGCGGTGCCGGCGGGTGCTTCGTGCCAGACATGCTCGTTGACAACCAGCAAGTCCCCAGCTTTGACTTCTGGATCAATGAAAGGGGGCAGCATCTCACGATCTGGAGGGATGAGGTTTAAGATGTGCGCGTCCGGATCAACCACCTGTGTCAATTTATGCGATTTCGGCGACACAAGGAAGGGACCGTACTCCGCATCGAAATCAGTCAGTGGGATGATGGCGAAAACCCAGTTCATCGATGAACCGACAGGTCGCCAGCGTTTGTAGTCGCAATGTGCACCGCCACCCTTATCACCGGGGGTCCGCAGGTAGGCAACATAGGCTGTGAGATGTGCCGGTTGACCGAGCACAGATTCCACAGCACCGACAACCGTTGGATGTTCGGCAATCGCGGTGAGTCCAGGTTCAGCGAGACGGTTACCACTCACTGTATATTTCGCTGGCTCAGGATATTTAAGCGAAGATGGATAGGCATCGCGTTTTACCTCTTCTTGGACGACGCGCCGAAGTTCATTCGCCTCTTTAGCAGATAAGACATTCCGTAGAATTAGATAGCCGTCCTCATGGTAGTCGGTGATCTGCTGCTCGCTGAGAGTTAGGGTTATTGTCCCGTTCATAATTCAAACGCCTCCTCTTTAGAATAGCAAGTTTTGGTTTGCAAGCTGCATCAAAATTGGATGCTCCAATACGGATGCGACCTCTGTCCAAGCTTCTTTGCTATTCTCATGTGCAAGGTCTGGTATGAAGCCAAAATCGAGATAAACTTTGATCGCTGGCATACGCCCAGTTGAGGTACCGAGAAAACAGCGTTCGTGAGATTGTTTCAGGCGCATCATCGCGACAGTCATCATCGGTTTGGAAAGCCCATGTCCCTGATAGTCCGGGTGAACCGCGACCCAGTGGATCTGTCCCCACATTTCTCCATTTATATTTTGCCACCACGCTGTGGTTGTACCAATTTCCTCGCCTGTGTCGGTGGTTAGGAAAAAACTTCTATCCTCCATCACTGAAAGATGGCGTTCAAACTCGCGATTAAAAAGCCCATCGTCAATGTCAATGTAGGGTTCCGCCGCTTTCACAATCCGCGTCCAGATATGCCCTTCATTCGGACGAAAATTTCGGATTGCAAACCCATCTGGAATCGGAAATTGCGGGATATTCTCCATGTTCTCACGAATCATTCTGACGCTATAGTTTTTCATATCGGGTGTGGAAGTGCGGAAGATGCAGTTCTGGAAGACTATTTTTGTTTCGGACAATATAGCATACGCCCAGAAAAACGGCAAGGATATTTTGAGGCGGAACGATTCGATTTTCGGTTGTTTTTCTGGAGGGCTTTGTGATATTATCTAATTTATTTCCATGGACAGAGATGCGGGTGAAATATAAGCAAAAGCGAAAAGAATAAATTCGCATCGCATCTAAAAATGTGATATACTACATACAGCATGCCTGACAACTCCGCAGGAGTTCGGGGTTTGTCTGTTGTATATAGACACGAGAATCGTAGACAAGTTGGAAAAGAATATGTAGATATGTTTAGAGGCACCGTCCCAGGAGGAAAACAGATATGGGAACTATTGTCATCGCGAAGATCCCCGCTATAGGAGTACCAGAGCAACAGGTTCAACAAAAAGACCCACGGCCCATCCAGCTGAACGACCCTCGCTTTGAGGAAACTTATACGGCTTCTGTAAAAAGAACATCTACTGGGTGGAGTGGACGGATTCCTGATGTGCCTGAAGTGAAGATGTGTCAAGGCGTTACCCAACAAGCCCTTTTGGAAGCTTTAGCAGACAGTCTTCATGAAATCCTAAAGGCCCGTTCCGCGGCATGGGACAAACAAATTGAAGAGGATATAAAAGCAGGGAGACTGGATGCGCTGCGCGATGAAATACTTGAAGATATTCAGGCGGGGAGGCTAACCGATCTATAAAGCCAAACCTGAGTTTTGGGAGCGTTACCACAGACTGCCACCCGCTATCCAAAAACTCGCAGACAGAAAATTTGAGTTGCTCAAAGAAAATCCAAGACACCCCTCCCTTGAACTTCAGAAGATTGGCGAGTGGTGGCGTGCAAAAGTTGGCGATAATTATCGCGCGTTAGCATTTGAACACGAGGAAGGCTTGATTTGGTTTTGGATCGGGGACCATGATGCGTACATGTCGTTGATAAGGCGTCAGAAAAGAAGATGAATGAGCAACTCATAAATTTATCATGGAAAGATCACTTAACCCCATTCCAATTTACACCATAGGCTATGGGAACCGTTCGATCAGGGAATTCATCGAAGTGCTACACCAGCATGAGATCGCTTACCTCATCGACGTCCGTTCCGCCCCGTATTCACGCTATAAGCCAGAATTCACCAAAGCACAACTCACGAATGAACTCGAACAGCACGGCATCCACTACGTGTTTATGGGAGATACACTGGGTGGTAGACCTGATGATGAAACGTGTTACGTCAACGGAAAACTTGATTACGAAAGGGTCAAGGAGAGGGAATACTACCACCGCGGCATTGAACGCCTGCACACCGCCTTCTCGCAACAACACTCTGTTGTCTTGATGTGCAGCGAAGGGAAGCCAGAAGAGTGTCACCGATGCAAACTCATCGGTGCAACCCTTATAACGCAGGATATACCGGTCATTCATATCGACGAAAATGGCGAGCAAGTGACGCAGGAAAAAGTCATTGAACGTCTGACTGGAGTAATAACCCCGCAAATTATGATAGATTCCAGTATATTTTTCAAAAAACTACACTTTTAACACAAAAGCACTTGACATTATTTAAAAAATAAGATATACTTTATATTAGTTAATATTATTATATTTAGTTGTGCCTCACAGTGGAGTGTTTATGCTTATTCGTCAGAAGGTTATATTGTCATTAATAGATCAAATGGGTGGTCAAATGCTTGATGGAACTCAGGAAAAGGTTTCTCGCTTACAATTGGTTAAGTGGGCATTTTTGCTTGAAAAGGAAACAAAAATGAAAACTTTTTATCAATTTGTTCCCTATCACTACGGACCATTTTCGTTCACCCTTTATCATGAACTGAAAGGATTAATTCGGAACAACTACATTATAGAACCTTCTAAAGATGAAATCCAACGAAGTAGCGATGTTGCTGCCCCTTCGATTGATTCCGCGCTTGGGAATGAAATTAACGATTTCTCAAAAAAATACCATTCACTGTCAACGGAAGAATTAATAGATCATGTATACGCTCACTATCCATGGTTTACAATTAATGCGAAAAAGCCAGAAAACCGGAAGAAAAAGCGTCCTGAAGGAAAATGTGCCGTTTATACCGCCGGCTATGAAGGTTTACATATTGATGGTTTTTTGAACATTCTCCTAGAGGCAGGTATTCAACAAGTCATTGATGTTCGATGCAATCCAGTCTCGCGTCGTTACGGTTTCCATAAGTCCACATTGTCAAATTTATGCAAAAGGTTGAAAATCCAGTACAGACATGTACCTGAAGTGGGCATTCCCTCAGAATCACGAGCAAATCTTCAGCAACCGTCTGACTATACGAAACTTTTTCAAAATTATAAAGAGAAAGTATTAACTACTCAACAGGATGTCATAAAAAAAATAGCAGATTGGGTTAAGTCTCAACCATCAGTTTTGGTGTGCATGGAGGCCAATCCATGTTTTTGTCACCGGTCTCACCTTGCAGTGCAAATCGCAAACCATACGAAATTTCCGATTGAACATCTAAGGAGAAACCCTTGCAAACAGTCCACACTAAAACCAAAGTTCTCATTACCGTTATGACCTATCCACATCCATCGCAGAGTTATCAAGAATTAATCTGCACAGCAGGCATTACTGAAGATGGAAAATGGGTCCGCCTTTATCCAATAGATTATCGCTACCGTCCACATCATCAAAAATTTAGGAAATATCAGTGGATTGAAGTTGAGCTTGCTGAGCAAGGAGCGAAAAACGACCAAAGAAAAGAAAGTCGAAAACCATCTCTTGACTCCATAAGACTTTTAGGGGAACCATTGGGTACGAAAAATAACTGGGAGGATCGACGTAACATTATAAATAAGCTGCCCATACACACTTTAAATGAACTAAAAGCTCTTTATAATAAAGACAAGACCTCTCTCGGTATTGTACGTCCGGCTCATATACTTGATTTGACAATTGAAAAATTAGACCCGGATTGGAAGCCGGCACAGCAGAACACACTTAATCAACTAAGACTCTTTGGTCCGCAACCCAAGCACTTAGCTAAGATTCCTTTCAAGTTTAGCTACCTTTTCGAGTGTGAAGACAGCAGTAAACCACATAAAGCAATGATTACAGATTGGGAACTTGGTGTCCTATATCTGAATGAAGTTAGGCGACTGGAGAGTCAACAGAAAGCAGCGGAAAGCGTGAAAAATAAATTTCTCAATGAACTCTGTCATTCGAGTAAGAATACTCAATTCTTCATGGGAACGGTACTCCCTTACAATACATGGATTGTAATTGGAGTTTTTTGGCCCCCAAAAACTTCTCCTAAAGCACCGCCGCAGAATTTACAGATAGAACTCGATCTATTACAGTAGAATCAATAATTAAGTGTGCCAGCGAAAAGACTTACCCGCCCTCCTTATCCCCCGCAAGCGGGGAGATTGAAGAGGCACGAAAGTGTATAAATAATTATGGGTTTTACTACAAAACCGACGTATCATTTTAATGCAAATGGTGATCCGAAAACTGAGTAGCCCTAACAGAATAAGGAAGGAGTTGAGAAGTAACTGGTAGAGTTTTCCGTTTGAACCTACAACCACTCCACAAGTTTTGAAGGATCTATTACTTATTTTTCAGGTTTGGATTCAGGTTTGGATTCAGGCTTAGGTTTGAGTGTTGGTTTAGGACGTGGACGCGGCACATCCGCTGCTGCTTTTTCAAGAGGATCAGATCTTTTTTCCCGAAGAGGCTTCTTTTCCTGATGTCCCGGCGATACTTTATTAGGGCGAGTTTTCTTCTCATTTGCCATAATGACACCTCCTATAGTATTTAGCGTTAGAGTTCAACATTTAAGATATTTAATACAATGAATAAAGGGGTACAGATAACACCAATGATACAAGAAATAACAATCACGTAACGGAGAATTTTTGTTGTTCGACCCGGTTTCTTTTTTTTATCTTCTGCTTCCTCCTCAACTTCTTCTTCATATTCTTCCTCAATACGATCAAATTCCTTATCTATTCCGTGCAGGCTGGTGAGATAAGAAACTAGGGCAAATGAAATAGTGATCAAAAATGCTGCCCAAGAAACAATAAGAATCCATTTAAAGTTTCCTGAGTCCAGTAACTTCATGTCTTTTACAACTACTAATGAAACCCCGAGACCGGCACTGGATAATGAAAAGACGTACTTAGCAAGGCTTTCTGTGTTTGACAGATTGCGTTTGAGTAGTTCATCCCATTCTTTATCAAGTAGTTCCCTGCGTTTTTCTAACTCATCAGATGGATTTCGAGATTCGTTGCTCATCACCACTTCTTTTGGCGTTATGTTAAATAAGATTCGACAGTAAAGAGAAAACCTATTGGTTCCTTTTAAACCCAACCGACAATACGATTAACTGCTAATACCAAATTATACTACAATTTGTGGGTATTTTCAAGAATATCCCAAGAAAATTCAGGGTCATTTAGTTTTAAAAAATTATTGGAAGTTTTCACATCTTTTTAGCGAATATGGCGAGGTTAGGAAACCTCTATAGTGGACTTGAAGTGCCAAATATAGTCATAAATATAAACTAATAGTACTGGTCTTATTCCTCTGCCAATAAGATCTGCTCAACTCTCTCTTTCGCCTGCTCCACAATAGTATCGGCTTCTTGTATAAGTTTTGCCGCCTCGGATCGCCGTCTCATCGCCTCATCTGCGATTTTTTCTTGAACGTCAAAAGGTGGTACAACAACATTTAGAGATTTGACTGCCGGTTGATCAAGTCTGGGAATAATGCTACCGCTATTAAGTTGAAAAATCAGAGTCTGACCAATTTGAGATCTGAAGAACGTTTCAAGGTATCGCGGATGAATAGATTCAGCATCCAATTCCACTTTGAAAATATCCGAACCCAAGACCGTATTTCTAATTTCATCTTCAATGACCGATACTAAACCCAGGGAACCTGAGCGGGAAATCAGAAAAGAATTATCTGTCAACCTTACTCTGTCAGGAATTTCGTCAACGTCAACATATCTTGGATCATGATTTTCAATTCCGTTTTTTCCTAAATCCGAGACCCTCAAATATCGGTAGCCGTGATTTGAATACGTTCGGATTTCCACACCGTTTTTCAAATCAGTAATTAAAGTGGATAGCCGCGTAATTGAATATTTACTTGACTCTAACACGCGTGTGACTTCTTGATATTTTGATTGATGGAAGCGCGGATCAACCCGCCTACCAGCCATTTCACCGGCATAAATCACAAAACACTTCTTTTCCTCAACCGCCGGCATCTCTATTCCCAACTCTTTCAGGACATAATCATCAATCGAATCCAAAAGTGCGTCTGCCTCTTGTTCCTTCCGACTCTTCTGTGCATAGGCAGATCGCATAAAACTAACAATATGGTTCTGGATGTTGGAAGGTGGCAAAACAACACGGATGGATTTGAGAGCGGTTTGGCTGATTTCGGGAATAACTGCCCCATTGTTATTCTGAAAAAATTGAATCTGTCCGATCTGGCTTTTTAAGAATGCCTCAAGATATTCTGGTCTAATTTTAGTAGTATCCAAATTGACTTTGAAAATGTGGGAACTCAGGATAGCTTTTTTGATTTCATCCCCAACGACTGATACCAATCCTAAAGAACCGGAGCGAGAGACCAAAAAAGAGTTGTTTGCTAACTTTATTTTCTCAGGAATTTCCTCAACGTCAACATATCTTGGATTATCACTCTCAATGCCATGCTGTCCTAAATCCGAAACTCGTAAATACCTATAACCGTTCTCCGAGTATGTTCGGATTTCGACACCATTCTTCAAGTCGGTTATCAAACTGGAAAATGGAACGATCGGATAGCTGCTTGCTGACAGCCTCTTGTGAAAGTCACGATACAGAGGTCGATGAAAATGAGGATCAATCCGCCTATTGATTGTCTCGCCCCGATAGGTGAGAAAGATTTGATCTTCCCTATCAGGGCTTACCCGAAAAAATCTGGGTTCTCGGTGAACTTTCGATATTCTTCACAGATGGTGTCGAGGTCGTTAACTGGATCCTTGCGTCCTGTTGCGTCATAACCGATACGCTCGGCAATCGCCATGAAGATCGGATGATTGGCGTTCTCTCGAACCCATTCGCGGACGTCTTCAGCGTTCTTATCTTCCCATTCCTCTTTGACAGCGTCAATTTTTTCCTTGTATTCTGCTTTGACTTGGCTTTCCCACTGTGGATCAGCTGCCGCTTTGAACGCCGCTTTGTATTCCTTCTCCAGCGCGTTCAGTTCGCTTGTCTGTGCCTTAAGTTCTGTGCGGGCAGTTCTCGGATCGGACAACTGAAATTCCACCGCAGATGGTTCACCCGTTTCTGAAATGAAAAAGGCACGGAGCCTTTGAACGGTTTTCGATGGCGTTTTGCTAAGTCCCCGATTTAAACTCTCAATATTGTCCAAAACCGCCTTGAATCTCGGTCTATAAGTTTCTTTCATGGCGATCTGTTCTGGAGAACCTTCTGCAATAAGCGTCCTTCGTTCATCTTCAAGTGCCACAATTTGAGGCGTATAGATGGCTTTGTTCTTCTCAGTAATCCGATTGATAGCGGCTTGGCAGCGTTCATATTCCTGTTCCGAAAACTTTCGGAGGAACAGAATGGACGTTTTAACACCCGCGCCGAAATGTGAGAAGGCAATCTGTGGGAGCGAGATGACAGCGAGGATTTGAAAATGTCGTTCAATGTAATCACGGACATCTTGCAGTGAGGAATTCGTCAAAATTCCGTCGGGTAAGATAATCGCGAGTTTTCCGGTCTCCCATTTGAGAAAGTCAAAGCAACGTTCGAGAAACAGAATTTCAGTCTTTCGAGAGGTTTTTCCTTTGCCAAGTTCGTAATTTTCAAGATAAGGTAATTCTGCTTGCTTGACATCCGCTCCGAAAGGTGGATTGGTAAGGATTACATCGAATCTCTCTTTTTCAAAGCCTCTGTGTTGGTTGTAGAGGGTATCAAAATCGACGAGTGCATCGTTGCTGATAACGTTGCTATGTCCATCATCGTGGATAATCATGTTCATCTTTGCGACGCGGGCAATGGAGTCGTTGACCTCAATACCGAAAAGCCGATCCTTCGCAAAATCGTGCCAGTGGGTATAGTGTTCGCGACTTTCTTCATCATAGTAATCGGATGCTTGTTTTCGGATGTAATCCATCGCGTGCAGCAGAAACCCACCTGAGCCGCAGGCGGGATCGAGGATGAGTTCTTCATGGTGCGGTGTAACCATATCAACCATAAACTCAACGACTTCGCGAGGTGTGAAGAATTGCCCGATTTCACCTTTGAAAAAATTGCCTAAGAATCGCTCAAAGGCAACACCTTTCACATCCAAATCGGTCTGGTTGAGGCTAATCCCTTGCAAGTGATTGACAACGGAAAACAATCTATTTTCATCAATCTCAATATCTTCTGTAAACACCTCTGGGTCTTGCGTTTTTGCTTCCTGATAGAGTGTGTTAATTCGGTTCGCAACGGACTCTGAACTTTCATGCGTCTTAATCTGAAAATCGTAAGGTTCACCGTCTCGTCGCGCCTTCTTTTCATCTCGAACTTTGATAAAGAGAATTTTGGCGAGTTCATCAAACGCCTGTGTCGGTGCAAATTTGCCGCCTTGCCAGAGCGTATCGTGGCATTTCTCCAGGACTCGGATAAGGTCTCCTCTTTCAATAACGGAAAGTTCCGAACGAGGGACACCTTTCAGATATCGCCATTCTTCGACCTTGCCGTATGCTACCGGTGGATCAGCGATGATATTTTGGGTGCGTTCACCCGGTTTATACTCTTTGACATCGAAGGATCTGCGTGTATTTCCTGCAACGACAACGGCGTAATGCCCACTCAGAGAGTTACAGTTCCCAAAAGCCAATCGCTTGTGTGAATTCCGCCTCAGAAATTTCGTCCTTTTTGCACTCAATTACAATGAAGGGATTTTTCTTTTCATCGTCTTGGAAAACGACAATGTCGGCGAGATCGGAAGGCGTTCTGCGTGGGACGCGAACTTCTAAATCTATTCGGTTTTGAGAGTATTGAAAATGCTCGATGAGTTCGACGTAAAATCTCGCGCGAACCTTTTCTTCGGGGTCGGTGAATCTGTATTTTTTGTCGGGGACAATGTAGTGGATTGTTGTGCCTTCGTTGAGGAATTCAATATAGCCCTTTTGTTCCCCGATGTGGAGGAAATCAGTTTGGTTGTTGCTCACGTGTGCCTGCCTGTTACTCTGATAAAATTAATTAGGATTATAGGGCATTTGAAACCGTTTGTCAAATTCCAAATTCTACACAGATGTTGAAGAAATTCGCAGAAACACCCAAGCAAACCGCTACGGGACCAAAGATGCCATTGAGATTACACCGGTGCGATTAGGAAATCGCACCTACCATAGGCGGGGCAGGGCGAGGTTGGGAAACCTCACCAGCAGATAGATGGGTGATTATATACATGCCAACGCTATGGGCTAAAGAATCGAAGCGGAACACACTTCTATAAGTATACGACTATATGGTCATTTAAGGTGCGCTGGAGGTAGATGGAATCCCTGAAGGTAGCTCTTGTATCACAGGAATGACGTAACTCCGAACCGTCAAACCGTCTATAGTTTCCGTTTCTATCCGCCCCTTCCCAGTAACGGATGGGGACCCCAATTCTGGATTCTGCCGATGGTCAAAAACAACGTAGTATCCCTCCGTTACACCTTCAGATCTGAGATAGGCTGCGAGCTGCCTCTTACCCGCCTGATAACGATTGTCACCTCTCCAAATCTTCGTTTCCACGATATATTTTTCTTGGTTATGAATGATGATGATGTCCATCCTACCGCGGCCGGTTGGCACCTC
>JAPOOP010000414.1 GCA_026713385.1 Candidatus Poribacteria bacterium
CCCAACTTTTGAGTCTACCGGCTTTTTCATCGGCCTCCGCACGCTCTAAACTTTTCACAATTTCTGCGTTACTCGTTAATTCGTGTGTTGCTTCCCACGCTTCCTTGTCATAGAGATAATTCATATAATCGATAGCGGCTTTGAGTTTTTTCTTTGGGAGTCGCTCGATTAACATTATAGCTTGCTTCTGTAGTTTTGAATTCTTCATTACAGACCTCCTTAAAGGATAATTTTCTCGAATTTTTGTTAATATGGTATCAGAAGTCTGAAGCGTTGTCAAGTTTTAGGGTGCGGTTGGAATGGAGATCGCATGAATCAACACCGGATGCGCGTGTGGCATTCCGCGGGGCTTTACGCCGCAAAACCGCACCTACCGTGATTGGGAAAACTGAAAAAATTATTCCCCAGTGTAGAGTTTCCCGAAATATGGGCGGAAACCTGCAGGTCCAGGGAAACCATTCCAATAGTGGGCATCGGCAGGGAAAGTGCCTTCGCCGCCACTTCGGAACCATGCCATGAGCGCGGGATCGGTGCCACGGCGTTCGATTTCATCAACGGCAGCAGCGTGCAGTTTGGCAACGACATCCGGGTGTTCGTTCGCAACGTCGTCTAATCCACCGAGTCGGACGAGTTTTGAATTTTCAGGTTTCGTACCAACCTCTAAACTCCACTCACGATCAAAAACGGTGAAGAGGTTAAGATTTGGGTTCTCCGTGCTGTTCTCCCACCGCTCAATACTGCCCCCTGAAAGTGCGAGTTGCCTTTCGCCAGCTTCCCCGTTGCGCGCCGGAGTTAAGATGTCGTGTCCCTCAATGTCGTCGGGACGCGCCTCTCCCAAAATATTGAGAATTGTTGGGTAGAAGTCTTGCGGTTGGACGATGACGTTGCTTCTGCCTGTGTCTCCATCCGGGAGTCGAATAAAGAGGGGGACATGCGCCTCCTGCTGACGGACGGGTTGTCCTTTGCCAAATCTACCCCGTTCCCCAACGTTCGTGCCGTGGTCGCCTGTTAAGATAACAGCCGTGTTCTTGTCAAGCCCCGTAGATTCAAGTGTGTCAAGGAATTGTCCGAAGCAGTGGTCCATCCATGTGAGTTTCGCGGCGTATTGCGCTTTGATGTGTTGTTTCGCTTCATCTGAGAGTTTCGCATTACCCCTCGCGCCAAGGCTGCGCGGATCAACGCGTCCGTCGTACCCCGGACGAGTATCGTATTTTTTCATGAACTCAAGCGGAGAATCCCAAGGTTCGTGCGGATCGAAGCAATCTATCCAGAGGAAAAAATTGTCTCGCTTGGCATTGTCTTTAAGGAATTGTGCGGCGGTGTTGAAGAGTCGGGCGCAGTTCCAATCTTCAGGCTTTTTGCGATTTCTGTTTGCACGTGCGTAGCTGCGGAGCATCCCCGATTCGGCGGCTTTATCATCAATACAATCAAAGAGGGGTTGACGTGTCCAGTTATCGGGCCATACTACAGTATCAGCGATCCAGTCTCTGTCAACTTCCGCACCGCGAACAAACGTCCATGCGTGGAAGGGCCAATCGAAGTTATGTCCGCCGTTGACGAGATGCGGTGTATCGTGAATGAGTTGTGTCGCGTAGCCGTTTTCTGCGAGCGTCCACGGTAAGGTTTGGCGTTCGTGGCGGAGCGGTTTCCAAGGATGGATAGGCGCGCCGTATTGACCAGTGATGACATCAGTGCGGTAGGGAATCGTTGGAAAACTGGCACAGAAAGCATAGTCGTAAGCCAAAGCTCTGGAAGCAAACCGATCGATATTGGGAGTTTCTATCCAGTCATTTCCGTTCGCGCCGATGTAGTCGTAGCGGAGTGTATCAATAACAATATAAGCGAGATTCATTTTTCTAATTTTCCTTGCGGTTGGGTCAGATGGGTTTGGGCATTTATAGGTTTCCTGTGCGTATCCGCCTGCGCCGTTGTTGCAGGCTACCACTGTCTCGTTAGAACTGCACAATCTAACAGATTATGCTACAATATAGTTTCCGTGTCTCTGATTCTCACAGCTAACTATATTACCATTTTGGGATTGCGCCGAGTAGGAGCTGCTGTTGCGGTGTACCCGCATCTCGGAGTTTTGTGACCCGGGGACCGTCAAAGGGTTCACGAGATTTCATCCACGCGTTTTGGTAGCACATCAGGCAGACGCGTCGACGTTGTGCCGAATTGTTAGCGGCACCCCGATGCCAGGTCCATCCATCGAACATAACCGCTTGTCCGGGGGATACGAGTACCCGTTTTTCATCGGGCAATTCGACAGGAGTGGGCGGTGGACGGAAAAGTGCCCTGTGGCTACCGGGTTGGATAACCGTAGGACCGTTATCATCGGTGACTTCGTCGAGATAATAGCCGCAGTTAATCTGTGCGGGGAGGCTCCCATAAGGTGTTCCGTTCGGTGCAACGGGCCAGGGACCATCACGATGCCAATGCTGATCTGGCGTTCCGGGTTCAGTAATACGTGCCGTCGCACTATGGAGTTGGACACACGTCCCCAATATGGCTTCCATCCGCTTTAGGACGGGTGGATTATCCAGCAGAAACGCGAATCGATCGTCCTCTTCAAGGAGTTCACCAATGAATTGGCTTTTGTTGTTACGTTCGTAACTTTCATCGAGTGCTTCGCGCAACGACTCAATCTGTTCTGGTGTTGCGGCGTTGTCGACAATGAGGTATCCCCAATTGAGAAAGAAATTGACTTCCTGTTGCAGTTGGTGATCCAGTTCAACGTTGAGTGTTGGCGGCACTACGCTTGGATTTGCCATCGGTTATGCCTCCTTTATCGCTTCCCGATCAGCGGTTGCCCACTCCTCCCAACGTTCTTCGTCGGAGTGGAGGAAACCAGAGTTACATCGCGGTTGGAGTTGTTCATCCACACCGAGGAGTCGCATGTGTTGATGATTATTGGCGGCTTTCGCGGTTTCCAGCAACTTTTGGGTATGCGGACCCGTGTGATGATCGGTGTGTTTCAGCCAAGTGAGGTTATAATAGATGCTGAAGAAATAGCGTAAGTTTCCAGAAGTATTCGGTGTACCGGAGTGAATAAGCCCGTTATGGGTGATAACAACATCACCGGCTTTCATGTGGACCAATGTTTCGTCCGGATGCGGGACGCTCCGTTGCGAATCTTCCATGGTGATCGGTTTTCGATGCGAACCGACAATGACGCGGAGGGGTCCATATTCATGCGTTAAATCCTGCAAATAGGATATAGCGTTGATGGCGTTTGGACGATGATAGGCATCGGTAAAAGGAACATGTGCCCAGCGATCACGGTGCCATCCAGAGACCCTGCCTTCCGCCTTTTCTTTTTCAATAGATGCAAACGCAGCAAGCGTGAGGTTATCCAATTGCACGAAAGGACCCATCACCTTTTCTAAAAATCCAAGAATTGTTGGATGCGAGACAGTGGGCCACATCAGTTCAGGTGCTAATTCAAGCGTGTTTCCGAACCACATTTGCCCGTCATTGGCTGTGGAGAGTTCGTGATGTTTCTCCCGCCACCTTTGCATTTGAGGTTCGTCAAAAACCTTCTCAAAAATTGTGAAACCATCAGTTTTATAGGCTTCAAAGTGTTCGTCTAATGTTGCCATCGTTTTTCCCTTTACTGTTTACGGCACACGGAGAGTGCCTACTACTTTGCAGAAGTCGTCTGTTTACGGCACACGGAGAGTGCTTACTACCTTAGCGCAATCCGCCAAGGATTGCTTCGGCGAGTTGCATGGTTTTAACAGCCTCATCAAGGTTAGCGGCAGGGAACGAAACGGGGGTATCGGATTTAACACAATCCAAGAAATACCTATTTTGTTCCACAGTACCACCGGTGCCTGCTTCGGTAATATCGTGTTGCGTGCCATCGCAGAAAACGGTTCCACGGGAGACTCCCTCAAGATAGGCGGAGATGTCTCTGCCGTGAATCTCATAACGTTCAAGGCGTGCATCCGTGGTGTAGTTGGCAATATGTTGGGCAACACAACCGTTATCAAACAGAATGAGTGCTGCGTGGACATCTTTGTAATCCGAGATCGTCCGCTGAACGACACTATGGACTTCTTGAACATCGGCTTCGGCGATGGCGCGGATCGCATCAAGTGCGTGGATCGGTGTCTCCAGAAACATATTGTCCATCAAGTGTTCCGGAAATCTTCCGCCTTGTGCCAATCGAGTGATGCTTTTGTGGAATTCACCGACGATTTGCGTCACAGGACCGCGTGCGGTAACTTGGCGTTTTGCTTCCACGATGATTGGGTGAAAACGACGGTTCCAGCCTACCATCCCTTTCGCGCCTGTCTGTTCTGCGGCGCTCCGTAAGGCGACTGTTTCTGCAACACTCATACCCGGTGGTTTTTCTAAAAGCGTATGCACACCGCGTTCAAAACAGGGCAGTGCTGCCTCACCGTTAAGGTGAGCGGGTGTAGCGACGAAAATAGCGTCTAAGGCTTCGTTGTCCAACAGTGCCTCAATACTTTCGTACTTTGCTGAGACGTTGAACATATCCGCGGCGTTGTCGCGTGCCGCTTCAACTGGATCGCAAACGGCAACAAGGTCAGTATCGTCAAATCCTGAGAGGATCTTCATGTGACCGCGGCCTCTACCGCCGCAACCGATGACAGCAACTCGTAGTTTCGACATCGTTTTCTCCTTCGATGGGTAAAGCGTCGCGCTCCTATCGAGAAAGTCTCGACAGGAGTTTGCCTTTACAGTTTAGTAGCGTCGAATGTGGGGTGCTTCCATGACTTCTCGCTGATCGGGGGACATATCCTCAATGTAATCGGGATACGTAATTTGGTGGGCACCCGCGCTGTACGCCTGAAATCCGGGGCTGAACTTGTAAAGTAGCGCGCGTCGTTGATGGTTGCCCGTCCACGGGAGTGTACCATGCGTCAGTGTTTCAGTGAAAATCACGGCATCGCCAGCCTTGGCATTGACCTCAAGCACCTGATTCTGATATTGCTCATACCGCCTCATACCACTTGGACACGGGAGGTTTGCCTTGTGACTGCCCGGTACGATAGCTAAACCCCCATCGCCGGGTCCCTCATCAGCGAGCATGTATTCAACGACAGTCAAACCCGTGTATATGCGTCCGTATTTGAAGAAGTAAGCTTCGGAGAAATTCGGACGTTCGATCCCACCCCCGTGTAAAGTGCCACCTTCCGTGCCTGCTTCCATAGCGATTAAGCCCGGACCGTGATCGAGTCGATATTTTTCCCCTAACACCTCTTCGAGATAGGGTTTAACATTGGGGTGAACGAGCAAATTTCGGAACGGTTCACACCATGGTTTCTCCCAAGCGAGCATGCCTCCCATGTCCATTCGGTGTGCTGTGCCAGTGAGTGCAGCTGATCCGCCTGCCAAAGAGGTGTCGCGTTCCGTAAGTCCTTCAATATGATGGTCGATGGCAGCGTTGCACTGGGCGACCTCTTCTGCTGTCAAAGCATTTTCGACAATGAGGTATCCGGTCAAATCGAATAGATATTTTTGATCTTCGTTCATTGGTGGTCCCTCCTTATCTAAAGCCTAATATAGTGCTCCGAGTTAATCTGATTTATTGTTTTCCTGTCGCTTCTGCGACACTCTGAGGTTTACCGGTTGCATCCCCGCCGAGCCACCGATACGGACGTGGATAGAGAACCAAAGATCTGTCTTCAAGTGGAAGTTTGACGGGGGTACTGTTTCGGGTTGCGGAGAGTTTCGCACCAATGGCAACTTCCAATGCTTGTCGGAGATCCGCGCCTGTAATCCACGGATGTCCGTTGCCATCAACAGCCGCTAAGAAGGAGCGAATGGAGCCTGTGAGGTAACTGAACTCACTCCACGGATATGGGTTGTAGTTGGGATCAATACGGACACGATTGCCGTGCGGGTCATAGCCTTTGAAAATTTCAGGTGGGTTCCAATCCCATCGAACGAGGCATTCGTCTGTCCAAACATCTACACCCCGGCAAGGTGTTGGTGTTCCGAAGACACTGCATTCCAAACCGTTCGTAAGGTGAAAACGTCCGTTGATAATTAGACCCTCATCGGCTTCTGCGTCTAACGCTTCAGGAGGCGTTCCCCACGCGATGATTTCCCCAACCTCAGCATTGGTGAACAGACGTAGTACGGAAATGTGTTGGCATCCACCACCAGAGATTTCACCACCAAACCCATGAACGCTCGCGCCTCTGATTTCCCCCAATTCACCGTTGTGGAGCCGAGATGCCGCCTCCTGAACCTCATTCATCGCACGTTGAAGGTTGCCTCCGGCAAATACGACACCCCGTTCGGCACATATTTCAACCATTGCATCAGCATCTTGTAGACACCCGGCAATTGGTTTCTCAGTGGAAATACCTTTAACACCGGCTTCGGCACATGCAATCACCACATCCTTCATGTATTTCGTGGGCGTGACGACCACCACGATGTCAGGCACAATATCCCGTAATAATGCTTCCACATCTGGATAAAGAGCTGAAACGTCAAAGCGGGCACCGAGAACACCCCGACGTTGCACATTGGCATCGGCGATTGCAACGATTTCTGTGTCGGGATAAGTGGTATATGCCTCCGCGTAGTTTTGTCCCATCCGTCCACATCCGATGATGGCTACACGATGTCTGATGTCACTCATTTTTAGGTCTCCTGATCGCGTATGTTAGCAAGATTGGAAAAGTGTGTCAAGGAAAAAACGGGCAATCAAGAAGTGCACCCGTGAGAAAAGGTAGCACTAAAAAACGCGCTTGTTTTTTTTTCTTGTTTGACGTATAATTAGGCGTGGCTGAGACCGTTACTTATTTGGTGATTTCAAGAGGACTATGCAACAATCGGATTGCTCTGATACAGTGGAGGCGCGAGGAAAATGGAAAATAGACAGATCGAAAAACAACTCAATCGCTATGTACCAGACCTGAATGTGCCTTTTGAAGATTTGCAAAAACAGTTATCTGCTTTCATACAAGCGGAGCGGGAACAGTTGAAAGCCCACATCTTGAAAGGGGAAAGCGGATTTGCGGCTTGCAAGATTCACACGGAAATGTGGGATGCAGTTATTCAGAAGGTCTACGAGGTAGCCTCTTTTCAGATTCGGGACGAATATCAGAAGCAAATTGATGTACTGAAGGAGCTTCCAGACATCGACACAAATGACTTAGAAACAGAGTTGGAGGGATGGATGCCGGATGTCGCACTCTATGGTGTCGGCAGTTACGGCAGAAATGAACTTTGCTATTATTCGGACGTGGATGTTATTTATACGTCCTCTGTGGACTTAGAAGATATTTACGATGAGAGCACCCTCGAACTTATCCGATGGTTCTACGATTTCTTCGACAGTCTCCACTCGGTAATTCCGGGGTTCGAGTTTAGCTTTATCTACCGTCCATTGGCAGATATTGCCCAATGGAACTATCAGGATATGACCGCGTTGATCGATATGCGGTTTATCGCTGGCAATGCATCACTAACTGAGCACTTCCGGCAAGAGATATACTCTGGAAAATCAGATATTTCGCTTGTGCTGGATCTGCTGAAATCAAAAGCAGATTCTTTTGAAGCATCTGAGGATACAATCTATCTCAATCAACCGAATGTGAAAACAGGAAGGGGTGGGTTACGCACACTCCAGTACGCGCTCTGGATATGCGGGCTCCCAGATTTTACCTCAATTCCTGAACTCTACGAACGCTATGATGAGGGGCAACTCATCCCGTCCCTTGATTTCGTGTTCAAGGTGCGGAATCTTCTCCATGTTCTCGCCGATGCACCGCATGACGACCTCTCCTATCATCCTGAAAAAGGGGATGGACTTCAAGCACAGATCGCACGGGTACTCGGGTTTGCAGATGAAACCGATGAGGGACGTTATGCGTTCATGGCTGAGTATTATGCGATGGCAAAATATCTGCATTTCAAAGCGGAACTTCTGATTCGGAAGATGTTGGCGAACGGGATTCCTATATCGGACGTGCTTGCCGTGAGGACAGAAATGCTGTATTGCATCGATAATAACTTCGGTGAACTCGATGTAAACGAACTCTTTACGCTGTTTACCTACTTCCAACAGTACGACTTTGAAATTGATGCATCACTTGCCACATTCATATCTCGGTATGTTCATGCGTTTGATTGGGCTTCTTTCCAGAACCGAATGGCAGAATTGATAAATATACCGGGGGATGTAGAAAAGACCCTCACACGCTTACACCGACTCAATATCCTATCGCATCTTGGTGAAGGTGGGGAACTTTTTGAAAAGGCGATGATGACTCGGAGCGAGCGAAGCCTTGATCCGTATACAGTCGGGAAACATACACTCATTGCGATTGGGCATCTCGATGAAATTCGCCGAACGGAACCGAGTAGTCCGTTTGGTGGTGCGGGTTTTGGTTCGCCGATATCGCCATCCCCGACTTCTGAATTAGAGGATCTCAACACGGCGTTTCGCTCACTTTCAGATGCTGCGCCACTTTATATGGCACTTTTCCTTCACGACATAGATAAACCAGATCCAAACCATCCGGCGACGGGTGCCGAAAAAGCAGAGCGCATCGCGCCTGAATTTGGGTTCAACTCACAACAGACGGATGATATTTGCTTTCTCATTCGAGAACACCTGACAATGATAGATTTGGCACGCTATCATCATTGGGATGAAAGCACAATCTCCGAATTTTGTAAGAAGGTTAA
>JAPOOP010000356.1 GCA_026713385.1 Candidatus Poribacteria bacterium
CCGTTTTCAAAGGTATAATTCGGACGGTCTTTAGAGCATCCGATCCGCAAGTCCTGATCGTTGGTGCCTTTGAAATCAAACTTTTCGTCTTTTTCTGCGGCGACTTCGCCATCAACGTAGACTTTCATGGTTGTCCCGTCATAAGTTCCAACGACGTGATACCATGTCTTCTCATCCAATCCATGCGGTTGGCTCAGGGTCGGTCTAGCGTTGCCGGTTCCCAAGAACATATTGAAATTTGAACCGCCGTTGAAAGCACCGATGCCGTAGGAAGAATGCTCACCTCCGTTATGGCAATTTTTGTCGAACCACTGCGCATCAGTTCCCCAAGAGTCCTGATTGATCCAAGCCGCCATCGTGATTTCACCCGTGATTTTCAGGTCATCGGCGGCTGGTACATTCACACAGTCCGCGCCTATGCCTGTAATGCGAATCGCATCCCCGTACTTGCCCTTCACAATATCGGTGTTGGCGATGATATCGGCGTCCAGTCCGTTGCCAGAATCATCAACAATCACTTTACCTTTAACATTGTCAAATGTGAAGTAAACGACGAGTCCTTCGGCGAGATCTGCCGTGGCATATCCTATCGCTATAAACATCAACGCGCTGAATAGCACGCCGTAACCAAATAGCTTTTTCATTCTACCTCTCCTCCTGTGGAATCCTCTTACATCAAAGATGTAAATTTGCTTGTTTGGAATTAATTAGAGTGTATCACAAAACTCGGAGGAATACAATATATTTTTCTTTGGCACTACGAATATGTTCTGTATTGACGCTACGGTTGAAAAGCCGTCCGCTTAATATTGCCCCATGTTGTAGCAACCTTATCCTTCGGCGAAACCGAGAGCCAGCGACCTTGCATAGCACTTCCGATTTCATCTTCACTAAGGGCACGACTCCATATCGCGACTTCATCGATGGAACCGTCTTCAAATGCATATCCGGGTTTACCTTTCGCACAGCCAATCCGCAAATCCTCGTCGTTTATGCCCCTAAAGTTAAGCTTTAGTTCAGGCGGGAGGCGTCCAGGCGGGTTGAGGAGTTCTCCGTTAAGATAGATTTTTACACTTGTGTCATTACAGGTCGCTGCAATATGATGCCACTTTTTATTCCTCATATTATTCCGAACTATGAAGCGTCGATGGATGTCGCCGCCTAAAATAACCCCGATTCCCGGACTATGAGCATCTTTATTGAAGACCGCCATGCCATATACACTATGGAAGGCTTTACTATAACTTCCTTTATCGAGCCATTGGAAAGTACTCTCTGTCCAATCGTCCTGATATACCCATGCCATCATCGTAATCTCCTCACTGATTTCCAGTTCATGAGAGGCAGGTACATTCACACAATCTTCAGTCTCCTTAGTAATGTGGATTGCCTTCCCGTATTTGCCTTTGACAAATTCAGTGTTTTTGATAACCTTGGCATCCAGACCGTTCCCGGATTCATCAACAATCGTCTTCCCTTTGACAGTATCGAACGTAAAGTGAACGACAAGATCGTCAGTGAGATCTGCTGTCGCATATCCTACTGACACAAGCATCAGAATGAAAAATAAAGGGTAGCAAAATAGACGACCCATTTTTGCCCTCCTATTAGGTTGTCCAAACAGAACGTCTCAACAGATCAATTGTAGTAGATTTTAGAATTATACTAAAGTTTAGAATTAATGAGACATTCCAAAGAGGCGAGGATACAATCCTCGCCAGCGGTGGTGTGGTGCTTGTTTGTTGAAAACTGTCTACATATTTTTAGGGTTACTATAATCAGACGCGAGTACGGCATTCATGAGTTCTTCCCATCTGCCTTCAAATTTCTCGCCAAATTCAGTTTCTCCGCCGGTGGCAAGGGGACCCCGAAGCATCGGTTTGGTTTTATTATTATTTTCCCAAAGTTCCTTGCCCCCGAAGTCGTTGTGGAGGAAGTGAAGGGCAACGCCGGCGCGCTCCTTATCGGTGAGATTTGATTTGGTGCAGTGTGCTACGCCGTAGCAGAAGAACAGCACGCCACCCGCCTTCAGTTCAATCGGAACAGCGCGCTCTTCGGGTGGGTCGCATCGAATGTGGTGGTCACTCAACGGGTCGCGATAGTGCTCATAACTCTCTCGGTGGCTGCCCGGTATGACATGCATGCATCCGTTCTCAACGTTTGCATCGTGAATGGCAATCCACATCGCAGTGCCCCGTAACGGGTCCGCAATTTTAAAATAGGCGTTGTCTTGATGCCAACTCGTGCCGATCCCGACTTTAGGCGGTTTCCAGAACGCCTGATCCAGTTCCAGCATAAATTCATCTCCGATAAGTTGTTGGACGGCGGAGATGACCTTCGGATGAAAGGGTAACGCTTTATGCAAGTCGCTGCGGTTGTTGAGTGGAATTACCTGAAGATTTTGCCGTTCACCCGCATTGTCCCGTTTAGTGCCGTCTGTTTGCACTGCACAGTTGATACCAGTTCCGTTTTTGATCTCAGTGTCGTAAATTCGCTCTAATTCCAGTCGCAGAGTTTTTGCTTCAACCGGATCAAAAAACCCTTCAATATCAAGATACCCACTGTTTCGGAATTGTGCGAGTTGCTTCTCACTTAATTGCATGTTTAAAACCACCTTTCTCTGTATAATGGCACGGCATGTGCTTATGACTTTATTGTATTTTTGCGCACGGCACAATAATAGAATCCACCATACCGTGTAGGATCTTTTTGTCGGCTGGACAGACTGCGGCTTGCATGCCCCCGAGTTTAACGGTGCTACCGACGACGAAATAGTATGGGCGGAGAAGTGGACGGCATGCCATTTCTTGGACATCACCAGCGTCGAAGTCATAATATTGCATCCGTACCCGTTCGGCAGTGTGGAACTTCTGTAGGACATGCGGATTTTTATCAAAATTCTCAAGGCTGTTTTCGATGACAGCTTCCCAGTCCGCTGTAGGAAGATCGTGTCCGATCGCTACGCCGCGGCTTCCCCATGCGAGTTCGGAAAAGCCCGACGGTTTGATAACTAATTCCCGTTGTTTTTGCGTCACCGAACCGAGTTGTCGCCAGTCCGTAACAGCATTTCCGTCCACCTCCAAATTGGGAATCACAGCATGTGGTGGTAGGGGACGAGCATCAATAATCCAAGTCTCTGGAATTGCTTGTTGCAGGAACGGATAGGTTTTTTTGCCGAGATGGCGTTTCCAAAACGGTTGGAGCGTAGGATGATGGAAAAGCGCGAGACATAATTTCTCTTCCAAATAAGATTTTGGCGGTGGGGTCATCACAACGGTGCGTTTCTTCGCACTATAGAACATTAACTCCGCTTTCGGAATATTGGGCAGATCGAACAATTCATAGAACCGATATAGCACGTCGACTTCTATTTTGCTTTCTGTCCCTTCGACGAGGAGTCCGTCTTCGGTAAAAATTACTTCGTGCGGTTTGACAGCATGGGTTTCCACGCCTACCTCACAAAGCGCAGCGGCAAGCCATACCATCTCCGCCCTATAATCTTCCGATTCATCTGAAACGACGATTGCAAGTGTAGGATTATCTTTCTTTGCTAAAGCCCGAATCATTTCGGCATATCCGTTCACCATCCCATCGCTACCGCCGATGATGCTGTAACCGAGTTGTGAATAGAGTCGTCCTAAGCATCCCGTTGCTCCGATAAATCCTGGGATTGAATCGAGTTCGGTAATTGCCATGCCGTCGGTGGTAGGGAGAATGTCGGGACGTAGCACGCCGGGTAATTGACTCTTAAAACGGTTCATCCTTCCGTACTGGATAACCGCTTCCGGTTTGCCGAGTTCCAAGTACTCAGCCACCCAACTGGGTTGAATACCGCGCACGCTTTGCGAATAGAGTAGATTGCAGGCGCGATAGAAATTTAGAAGATGCGTTCCGAGTTCCTCAAACCATCTCAAATCCGATTCGGAAACCCAAAAGGGTTCCGGGGAGATACGCCAAGAGGTGTTGCTATCAGGGTGGACATCCCGTTTTTCTGCTTCAAATAGCTTCGCCTTCGGAATTTCGTCATTAATAAATAGACATTTCTGTTTGGCGTCCAATTTTTAATTATTCCTTGCGGTTCGGTCAAGTGGGTTTGATAGATGAAGTGCCTCTCCGTAGAACTGAAGAAACGCCCAAGCAAAACCCTTCCGCTTCGTTACGGGCTACACACTTGGAGGATCGCGTTTTATAGTAAAGCCCGAAAATATGTAGATAGTTATTCAGCGAGTTAACCCACACCGCCGCTGGCGAGGTTTGTAACCTCGCCCGTTGTTAATGTCCAAATAATTATGGACTTTACTATAATTGTTCCTTGCAGTTCGGTTAGGATAATTCTGTTGCTATGCCAAGAAGACCTGCTTAACGAAGTCGATCTTCTTTTGTTCAGCGATGGTTTGCAAGACGTGACGAGGCACCGGACTATCCACGTTGATAAGCGTTACAGCAACTTCCCATAAACGCGAACGTCCGACAGTCATATCAGCGATGTTGATACCGTGTTCCCCCAGAATCGTTCCCATTAACCCTATCATTCCCGGTTGATCGCTATTATAGATGAGAAGGATATATCCTGTGGGTCTCACGTTTATATGAAGTTGATCTATTTCGACAATGCGGATGTCCTTTTTGCCGAAAGCAGTACCTTCGATGACCGTTTCGCCTTTATCGGTTGTGATTGTAATCGCGATGGAGTTGGCAAAATCCGCTTCTGCCTCACTTTTTGTCTCTGTAACGGCAATTCCGCGTTGCTTAATCAGAAAAGGCGCGTTTACATAGTTCACATTCGTGAGGACAGGTGTCAAAAGCCCTTTCTGTAAAGCGACTGTTATCGGTGTAACGTCTTCTTTCTGGAACAGGGTGCCGTTGTAATGGATTTTGATCGCGGAGATTTGTCCCTCAACAATTTGTGCGTGAAAACTGCCAATCTTTTCG
>JAPOOP010000419.1 GCA_026713385.1 Candidatus Poribacteria bacterium
GTTGAACATTCCCCGGATGCCTCTGCAGAGGAGAATGTCCACGAAAGTATGATTGCTAACGAATCTGATACGACAGGTTCTGAACAATTAATGGACTCAACAAAGGATGTCAAAGAAAGTGCCGACTCGGATACTCTTGAGGCTGAGGTGGTAGAGACATCGAACGGAAATAGCCTTTTTGCCGATTCAGAAGAGAATCTCGAGACGGAGACATCTGTCGCTCCTGAGCTTGATGATTTTGATGCTGAGTCTTAAAAGTGGGTGGAGTCATTGAGAGATGTTATTCGGACTTGTATTGGGTGCCGTGGGAAATTACCGCAAAAAGTGTTGGTTCGGTTCGTGTGTCAAGGGGACCGAAAACTGCAAATCGACAGTCAAAGGAAGTTAGGCGGGCGTGGAGCTTACGTTTGCTTCTCTCAAGACTGCATTCAGAAAGCATTCAAGTCTCCCAAACGGATTAATTCTTTATTACGTGTGCAACTGGCAAATCAGAATATAGCACAATTTGAACAGATGCTTCTTCAAAGGATCCAAGAGTCCATGAGTAGAAAAGAAGAAAAGGAGGAATTACTATGAGCAGGGCACAACGACAACCGGCGAAGCCCGCTAAAGGTAGTCAAGAGGAAAGTCAAGTCTCTGGTGTGCGGGTTTATGATTTGGCGAAAGAATACAACCTAACAAATAAGGAACTTATTGCTTTTCTTGAAGAGCATGGAGTTCGTGTTAAAAGCGGGATGAGTCCCCTTGATTCGGACACTGTCGCGCTTATTGAATCAGAATTGGCTAACAAACCGGCGGGAAAAACTGTTTCTATGCCTGAGGATGCTGTTGAAAGTGCCTCAGATTCGCAAGAAACTGCTACGACCAATGGTTTGCAGATTATGGAAGGCACGACTGTTGCTAACCTCGCAACATCGCTGGAGTTGCAACCTTCAGCGTTGATTATGCGTCTCATGAAGTTAAGAGTGATGGCGAGCATAAATCAGCAACTTGATTACGATACACTTGTGATGCTTGGGGAGCACCTGAATTTTGAGGCGGTTAAGTCAAAAACGCTTGAAGAAAAACTATTGACCGAGATACCAGATGACCCAGAATCTTTACAAGCTCGAGCTCCGGTGGTCACAATCATGGGGCATGTTGACCATGGCAAAACGTCTCTTTTAGACTCTATTCGTCAATCAAATATCAGTGAATCTGAGGCAGGTAACATAACACAACATATTGGGGCTTATCACGTAAAATTAAAAGGTGGGAGCATCGTTTTCTTAGATACGCCGGGGCACGCCGCTTTTACCGCGATGCGAGCACGCGGCGCACAAGTGACCGATATTGTCGTTCTCATTGTTGCAGCTGACGATGGAGTCATGCCGCAGACAATTGAGGCGATCAGTCATGCAAAAGCTGCGAAGGTTCCAATTGTAGTCGCGATTAACAAAATAGATGTCCCTGGCGCGCGCTCAGACTACGTCAAACAACAATTGTCGGAACAAGAACTCCTGCCAGAGGATTGGGGCGGACAAACAATTTGTGTTGAGACCTCCGCTATAGATGGGACAGGAATTGACTTTTTGCTTGAAATGCTCCTTTTGGAAGCAGCTCTGCTGGAACTCAAAGCAAACCCAAATAAGTCAGCACGTGGTATTGTTATTGAAGCAGAGGTTGATAAGGGGCGGGGTGCTATCGCAACCGTCCTTGTACAGTCAGGTACATTGAGAGTTGGTGATGTTTTTGTTTCAGGTAGGTACTCCGGGAAAGTTAGAGCAATGATGGACGGCTTTGGGAAACGGATGAAAGAAGCAGGTCCTTCATTCCCTGTTGAGGTACTTGGTTTCACCGGTGTACCAGAAGCAGGCGACAAATTCTATGTCGTTGAGTCCGATAAAGACGCGCGTGCTATCAGTGAGACTCGTCAGGACCAGTATCGGAATGAAAAACTTGGGGCAAATAGCCACGTCAGTTTGGATAACCTATTTCAACAAATTCGGGAAGGCGAAATTAAAGAATTAAACGTTGTTCTTAAAGGCGATGTGCAAGGTTCCGTACAAGCTGTTGCCTCATCACTGCTCGAATTGACTACCGATGAGGTTAAGATCAATATTATTCATCAAGCGGTCGGAGGAATCACCGAAACCGACATTTTGCTTGCCTCTGCGTCTGATGCAATTGTCGTCGGTTTCAACGTTCATCCTACAACCGAGGCGGTGCAGGCTAAAGAGA
>JAPOOP010000498.1 GCA_026713385.1 Candidatus Poribacteria bacterium
AGATGTCACTTTTTGTTGACTATTATCAATTTACGATGGGACAAGCGGATTACAATGCCCAGAGCGACGCTATTATCACAGCGAACTACTATGTCCGTGAAGTCCCACAAGGACAGTATCTCATAGCGGCTGGTTTGGAACAAGTTATCCACTATATCTTAAACTTGCGCTTCACTGATACTGCCCTTGACTGGCTGGCACAACGGGGGGACCTGAGTCCTGACTATCTTGCTACCCTCAAAGATTTCCGCTTTGAGGGTTCCGTGTTCGCTGTTCCCGAAGGCACGCTTGTTTTTCCCAATGAGCCGATTATCAATGTCACAGGTCGTTCCAGAGATGTACAACTTTTTGAGACCTATCTACTTTGCGTCATGAACTTTCAGACGCTGATTGCCACGAAAGCCTCACGAATTGTAGAAGCCGCACAAGGCAGACCCGTATTCGATTTCGGTGCGCGGCGAGCACACGGTAGAGATGCCGGAATCCTCGCCGCTCGCGCCTCCTTCATCGGTGGAGCGAGAGGGACATCTTTAGTACTTGCTGGACACTATTTCGATATTCCTTACGTTGGCACGATGGCGCATAAGTTCATCTCTGAACGTCCTACCGAGTTAGAAGCCTTCCGCGATTACGCGACAACCTTTCCGAACAATACGACCCTTCTCATTGATACGTATGATACACTTCAAGGTGCAGGAAACGCTTGTGTTGTCGCAAAGGAGATGGAGGCACGCGGTGCGAGATTACGCGCCGTCCGATTGGACAGTGGCGACCTTTTAACGCTCAGTAAAGAGGTCCGTCGTATCCTCGACGCTGAAAAACTCGATTATGTCCAAATTATCGCAAGTCATGAGCTTGATGAATTCCAGATAGACACACTGCTCAAAAACGGAGCACCGATTGATAGTTTCGGCGTAGGCACACGGCTCGCTACGGGTGCGAACTTCGATTCGATCACTGGTGAGGGTGGTACTTCTGCCCTCGGTGGCGTTTACAAGTTAGTCGAGAGCGATGGCAGTCCTGTTGGGAAACAGTCGCTGGATGAACCCTCTAAAGCCACGATACCGGGCAAAAAGCAAGTTTATCGTGTCGCTGATGCCGAGCGGAATTATGTCAGAGATTGTGTTGCACTCTGGGATGAATCAATCTCTGAGGGACAGCCCTTGCTAATTCCGATTATCCAAGACGGAGAGTTAGTGTATGATTTTCCGAATCTGCATGACATCCAAACACAGACGGCTGGAGAACTCAAAAGATTGCCGGATTCGCATAAAAGTTTGACAGAAGCCGAACCTTATCTCGTAGCGTTACATCCGACATTAAGGAATTTATAGATTCGGTGGGTAGGAGCATCTTCAGATCGCTATTGATTGGACTCTGCTTCTTCTGTTCCAAGCCGTTTTCGATTTTCTTTGATAAACCGCATCACTGCATCCGAATCAGTAGATTGTAAATTTCCGAGCGCACTCGCTTCTTCGATGAGCATCGTCATTTGAATAGGATTGTCGGGGAGTAGACTTTCCGCCCTTTTATAATAATAATCTGCTTGGGCGTTTTCGTTCTGATTTTCACAGATAGCGGCGAGATAGACGTAAGCAGCAGCGAGACGTGGCGACTGCGTCCGATTTTGAATGAATTCCTCAAAAGCGAAACGAGCCTCATTGTAACGTCTGTCATCGTAATGGACACGTCCGATCCGAAACTGTGCCCTATCGGCGAAACTGTCTTTATATCCGCCTGCGAGATAGCGATCCCGTTCTGGGTATCCGATCGTCGTTTCGTAGGCTTGCAGTGCCTCGTTGTAACGGTGAAGTTTTCTGTAGAGTTCGCCCAACTGAAAATTTGCCATCATCGCTTGTAAAGTGTTTGGATGCGTTTCAATAACCTTTTTGTATGCTTGAATTGCTTCGTTAGGCGTGGAAAGTTGTTCAGCGTGGATGAGTCCGATGCGGTAGAGTGCTTCGGCGGAATACGTCAAATTAGCGTGGTGTTTCCATACCTCTTGATATGCTTCAATTGCCTTTGTATGGTCCTGTAACGGCTTCCGCTCGTAGAGGGTTCCGATTTGCAATCGCGCACGTGCTGCCTCTATAGGGAGCACGTTTTGGTCTTGGAGTCTCTCACGCAGGTTTTCGACAGCTGTGAGTTGCTGAAGTGTCGAAAGTTGTTCCGCTGCCTGCTCTGCTTGGGGGGTATGCGGTGCTGTGGCAATGAGATGTCGAGCAATACTTAAGGCTTCAGAAAAGTCTCGATCTGCGCGTGCTTTGTTCAACCGTTCTAATTCCACTTCCGACATCTGTTCTGCGAGTTCCTTAATTTTCCTACTCATTTCTACCTTCACCTCAGGTACACTTTTGTCATGCATTGAGATTTGTCCTAAATACCCCGGATCGAGTTGAGGTAGATAGACATGAAGAAACGTTTCAAAAGACTCTATTGCTTTCGGATAGTTCAAGATTTGTTCATAGCAAACGCCTGTCCAATAGAGAACGGCATGCATATTCCAGAAGTTCGGGTATCTCTGTTTCAGTTTCTCAAAGATGGGGATTGCTAATGAATATTTCTCGGTTGTGCGATGGATATTCGCCATTTGAAAGAGTGCCTCCGCAGCGAAATTGCTGGCAGGATAATCTTCAATGACTTTTCTGTACGTTGCCATTGCTAAAGCCGATTGGTTTAGAACGGTATGCCATATATGTGCGATGCGCCATCTCGCTTCTGGTGCCATAATCGCATCAGGGTGTGCCTCCAGAAGTGACGTATACTTCTCAATAGCCTTTTTAGGCTGGTTGAGTTGGGAATGATTCCTATAGAGTTCAGCGATCTGAAATTGAGCGATGGCGGCAAGCGGTGTCCCTTTGTACTGGATTGCAATACGTTGCTGCTCCCTTAGGTCAGAGAGTGCGCTGTTAATATCCCGTATCTTCTGCAAACCAGTTTTATGCACGAAATGTGAGGCGGGAGCGAGTTTAATCAATCTGTCGTAAGTTTGGATAGCATCGTGGTAATTGCCCATACGGCTATGGACATCACCTTTTTTGATAATGGCGAGGAAAAGCTCCTCGGCAGCAAGTCCGTTTTTCTCAAGTTTCAGAATTTTATCGTAAGCCTCGATCGCTCTGGTGTACTGGTGCGTATAGTTATAGTGGGTCTCGCCAATCTGGTAGTAGCACCAACTCTTCACCGCAATGTCTTTGGCAGATTCCGCAAGTGTCTCCAGTTTATTATTGGCTTCCGTGTAGCGTCCTGCCTGAATTAAGAGGTGCACCTCTTCAAAGTGAGCATAAGTAAGCGGGCAGAGGAGAAAAATCAGCAGCACGTGTGAGAGAAGTATAAGTCCTCTATAAACATGTTGCTCCGCTGAAGCAAGAAGGCGGCTTCCACGTTTTTTACGCATTGGCCTCCGGGTATGGATCCAATCGCTGGATTTAACGCTTTGCGAATCGTTAAAAAGGAGCGGTGTCCAAGTGTTAATCATTTAAAAATGCTCTCGGTATTTCGCTGTGGCGTGTTTAATGCCCAGAGTGAAGGTTCTGAAGATGGTCGTCCGCCACCTTTGTCCAATTCGTACCATGTGCGTGCTCCTTCATTCGATGGAGACGGCTTTCTGTTTCCCAGGCATCATTTCGGAGATGGTGTGTGATGAATGCCTCCTCCAAATTTCGCTGGATGTGTTGCTGGCGATATTGTTCAATCCGGGCGACAGCGGATTGCGTGTCAGGCAACAGCATCTCGGGTTCTGGTGAAAATAGTTCTCCCCATAGGAGGGCGATCGTAATTAAAGCAACAGCAATAGTACTCGCGGCAGCGGTTCTTTGCCATCGGAAGAGAGATCCGAAGTTAACAAGGTACGCACGGACTCGCGAAAGCAACGTTTGCTCGTGTGCTGCAGCGAGGCGTTTGTACACATTCATTTCAATGTCTTGTAAAGCGAGTTCGGGCACGCGCAATTCTGCTTGTGCCTTGTCTGTCAACTGTAGGACAGTCCTAAAAGATTGAACTGCTTCGGTACAGTCTGGGCAGTTCTTAAGGTGTTCTTTGAAGGGGTCCTCTTCTTCTGGCGACAGAAGTTTGGAAGCATAATCAATCGCTTGCCCTTCGGATTTGATACATTTAGGCATGATAAATTCTTCTCCTTTCTTTAGATTTCATTGTTTTCCCAGAGGGGGCGCAGCAACGTTTGTAGGCGTTTTACCGCACGGTGAAGGTGAATCTTCACGGTCCCTTCCGCCATATCTAATGTTTCAGCGACCTCTTTAAGTTGTAAACCTTCATATCGACTTAACATAAAGACTGCTTTCTGTTTCGGGGAGAGTTGATCGACCGCCTCACGGATGATACGTCCGCGTTCCTGCTCTTCTACTTGGTGGACGGGATCGCTGTGAAGATCAGTGGCAACGAGATTCGCTTCAGGGATTTCCAGGTCCTCCAAGGCATAGACAGGATGCCGTCCTTTTGTACGGTGATAGTCAATGGCGAGATTGGACGCTATTTTGTAGAGCCATGTTGAAAATTTGGCTTTCGGTTGCCAGTTATCAAGGGCGCGGTACGCCTTAAAAAAAACTTCGATGGTGATATCCTCAGCATCCTCATAATTTCTGACTGAACGCAGAAGGTACGAGAAAATCTTGGCTTTGTAGCGTTTCATCAACTCATCAAAAGCGTTTTGGCGACCGGATTGAAACTGAGCAACTAACATTTCATCGTCAATCAATTTGTCCATAATTCCCGCTATAAACATTGCTTCACAGTGAGAACCCGCTGGGGCTAAAATGCGCCCAAACCTACATCTCTATTCTCTCTGACTTCTTAAACGGAAGCGGTTTAAATAAGTTTACAAAATTTATGATTGATTGTCAAGAATCTTCCATTCTGCTACAGAGCCATTCAGTTTTATAGAGAAAAAGGTATTGACTCTTTTTGTAGATTTTGCGATACTATCTACAGTTGACGTTGTTGACTGCTACAATCTTTGGCGAAAGCGCGTAATCGAAACCAACGGGCGCGCTGGGTCTACGAGAAGGCAGGTCAAATCCTGAACTCATCTGACCGAACCGCAAGGAAAAATTAAAAAATGGTACACACACATACCCATCCCGAGCGAGAGCCTTTGTTTATTCCCGCGTCGGCGACAGCGGAACAGATGGCGCGAGCGGCGGGGAACTTTTTAGATACATTAACGCCCGCGTTACGTCAAAAGGCAGCACTTTCATTTGATGAAAATGAACGCTTCCGGTGGCACTACATTCCAATTGAAATGTGGGAGCGGGAAGGCGTGTCTCTCAATGAGCTGAGTACAAAGCAGCAGGAAGCGGCATTCGGTCTCATGGAAAGCGGCTTGAGTGTAAAGGGTTATCAGAAAGCCCGCGCAATTATAAATTTGGAAACAACGCTTGGTGAAATTGAAAAATCTGCAGGGGAAGCCCGATTAGTGCGCGACCCTGGACTCTATTTTTTCACCGTTTTCGGCGATCCGACCGGCAATGGTGCATGGGGATGGCGTGCGGAGGGACACCATGTCTCGCTCAATTTTACCGTTGTCAATCGCGAACTCATTTCGCCGAACCCGTCTTTCTTCGGATCGAATCCAGCAGAGGTGCCGCAAGGTGAGAAAAAGGGATTAAGAGTCCTTTCCGCCGAGGAAGATATGGCGCGCCAGCTTCTTACAAGTCTAAATGATACGCAAAAGCAGCAGACAATCATCAATGCGGATGCACCCTCCGATATTTTGACCCGTGACGTGCCTAAAGTTGAGTTTGAGGCTGTTGAAGGGTTAGCCGCAGAATCTATGGAAACATCCCAGCGCGAACTCCTGATGAACCTCGTCCATGAATACATTGATCGTCTGCCTGACGAGGTCGCCCAAATCGAGCTCCGAAAACTACGCGAAGGGAGCGTCAACGATATCCACTTCGCCTGGGCGGGCGGAGAAACTCCGAAAACGCCACACTACTATAGGCTACACGGTCCCTTTTTCTTTGTAGAGTATGATAACACGCAGAACAATGCGAACCATATCCATTCCGTATGGCGGCACATCGCAGACGATTTTGGCGTAGATCTGCTTCGGTTACACTACAACAAATCGAACCATCACGATCATTAAGTCTATCAAGTTCATAGAAAAAGCCGCCAAGGTGGCGGCTTTTCTCATTTTTTTACGGTCTGCCTTTTTTCTCCTCGATCATCTATTACCAATAATTTTACCAACGTCATCGCCACCCAAGCAGAAAATATACCTGTCGCTTGAGCCGATGTATAGCAATCCGTTGGCAATCGCGGGTGATGAATAGAGTTCTATGTTCCGGGTAATAATTCTCGTATCAAATTCCCACTGCACTTCTCCATTGCCAGAAGAGAGTGCGTAGATGTACCCGTTTTTTGTTGCCGCATAGACGGTATCCATCGTGACGGCGGGTGAGGAAACAACTGGTCCGCCAAGGTCGGCTTTCCAGTTGAGTTTTCCATCTGTTGACTGGAGGGAATAGACATACCCATCGCGCGAACCGAAAGTGACGTAACCGTTCTGGACGGCAATTGCCGTTAGGACGGCATCTTCCGCTTCGTGTTCCCATACGATGTCGCCAGTTTCCGCGTCAAGCGCGATAACTTTACCAGCCGGTATCGGAGCACTCTCTGAAAAATTACCTCTACCCAGCCCAAAAAAGACAATATTTTCTTCTGCACTCGGACTTCCCCACACCGGATACGGCATCTGTTTCGACCATACCTCAGCACCTGTTTGGGCATCGACAGCATAAATCTTATAATCCCCATAACCTGTGCCGAAATAAACCTTGTTATTATGAACTACAGGCGACATATCGGCGTGAACCGCCGGATAGTGCCAAATTTGCTGTCCCTCTAACGCATCAATACAGTAGATTCCATCAGCACCTGCTGTAAAATAGAGTTTTCCCTGACTGATAAAAGGAGTTGATTCAACATGGCTCGCTGTCTCGAATGACCAGATGGGTTCACCGGTGTGTGCGTCAAGGCACCGGAGGTGGCAATCCCTATCGTGGTGATAACCTTCACCGATGTAAACCCTACCCCCAGCAACTGCAGGTGATGAAAAGATCGGGGTCGGAGAAGCATGTCGCCAGAGAACCTTTTGCGATTCCGTATCAATACAGTAAGTCGCACCGCCTAAAGAAAAGATCGAACCGTGTGCAGAACCGATATAGAGCCGATTCCCAACAACCGCAGGAGACGAAGAGAAGTCAACCGCCATTGTCTCTTCATCTTTAAAAATCCATGCCGGTGTTCCGCTTATTGGTCCTGAGAGTGTATCTACATGACCCGTTCGACTTTTTCCGCCTCGGAAGCTTGACCATGTTCTGTTTGTGTGTGTGTGCTCTGTTCCCGTTCTGTGAACGTTTGCTTCAGGGGATGTTGTAAGTGGATTTGTGGTCATCCGAATAAGTTCATAGGTGCCCCATCCAAATCCGACGAGGAGAATCACACTCAGAACAGAAGTGGTGACCTTATGCGCAATCGCAAAATCGCGAAACTTATAGAAAAACATTTTGGTCGTGTCCCGCGCAAACACGAGTGCTGTTATCAGTGCGACACCAACAAAAGCAAGAATCTGTGGGACAATACTCAGCAACGCCGTGAGCGGTCCCAGCAGTTGTGGAATAACTGCGTGCGCAGGGATTTCGGTGGCGAAAAAAAGAAAGAAAATAACCGATAGCCATTCTCTTTGTTTCAATTTTGCTTTTCTCATTTGATTTTCCTCTGCTACTTGGATTCCTCCAAAAATCGGACGGCGAAATGCACCAAATTCTCAAGCATCCGACGGTTCTTAGAGACTTGAGATTTACTCTGATTATGGAGGTTAGTGACCAGGTACATCCCTTTGCCGTGTTTCAACTTAGCGACGACGATCTCTTTGCCATCATTAGTTGTTGCGAGGATCTCAAATTTCTCATTCCATCCCTTCCACGAATCATCGAGTGAAAGCTGCCCTGAACGGATACGGTTGGGTGCCTTAAAGAGTTCACCTGCGTGGGAGGTGGTTTGGAAATCATTCCGGGTTGGGCTTTCCACACCCGTAAGTGGTTCGGGTAGCCAACCGCTACCGCAGGGACGTTCCTTGTCGCTATCCTGTCCAGAGGCGATGACGATACCACCGTTCTTTACGAATTCTTTAATCCGTCTTTCTTGTTCCTTGTTAAGCCGGTATCTTCCTTCGGAAAGTGAGCGGAAACCGAGCCATAGAATATCTGCTTCGCGGAGTGTCGGTAAATTACGGTCGGTTGTCGCATGATAAACAAAACCGAAGTCTGCCACAGTATCGAGTTCGGCAATGGCACGAGGTTCTGAATCATATCTATCCGATTTGAATAGTAGGAGTTCGAGCGCGTCTCCGCTGAGTAAATTACGCAATTCTTCTTGAAAATCGGGTGTTGACTCTCGTTTTGAGACCTTATCTCTGTTGAGGTATTTCTCAAAATGTGTAAAGAGCCACCAGCCCCACTCTGTGCGTTCTCTGTTTTTCGCCGTGACTTGGGTTTGGAACCATCTTCCTCTTGTATGTGCGAGACTATCAATGCGTCCGCCCTTTTTCAGGTAGAAGACGATAATAGGTTCGCCTTCTTTCAGGAACTGGATAATTTCTTCCCTGTGGTCTGCCTCTCCCTTGTAGACATCGAACCGAATCCGAATTTCCTGAAATTCGCTGGTGCCTTTAAGATTTTCTTCGACCTTAACCTTCGCAGTTTTTCGCTTGACGTTAACCTCAGAGACGGTCCCGAATACAACATTGGTGCTTTCCGAAATGATTTGTCTGACGGTATATCGCTTCGCAATGTATCCTTCCGCAGGTGCTTGCGTCAGCATGAGGATACTCGCAACGAGCAAACTGAACAAATAACTGGATTTCTGAATAGTGTTTAACTTAGAAATCGAAGTTTGTGTTTTCATCGAATTTCTCTCCTATGTTTTTCTGATATGCCTGTGGTGTAAGTATATCAGAAAGGCAATCGCCTCCCACGAAAGCTCATTCAATCTTCACAGCAGTTCCGGTTGCTGTCACCATCAGCATGCCGTTACTGGCACCGAGGACTTGATAGTCGATGTCAATACCGACAACAGCATTTGCACCTTTGCGTTGTGCCTCTTCTTCCAACTCTTGGAGTGCTGTTTCACGCGCTTCCGCGAATTTGCTCTCATAAGTGCCTGAACGTCCACCGACGAAGTCTGTGATACTCGCCAGAAAGTCGCTAAAAACGTTCGCACCCATGATAGCCTCACCCGTAACAAGTCCGAAATATTGTCGTATCTGTCTGCCTTCAATGGTGTTTGTGGTTGTCGTAATCATTACTGGGATTTTCCTCTCGCTGCGATGTTCCACACAGATTCGACAATCTCGTTACGGATGCCGTAATATCTGTCATGGAGATTCACCGTTGTACAACAGTGTGATGGTAAAATTTCAAGTTTATCTCCCGGTGTGAGGGAAACAGTGGTATCGGACCCCTGCCCAACAGTTTTTAATGTGCCGTGTTCTTCAGAGAGTCCTGTCATCTCTATACCTGTTATACCAATCGGTTGCGGAATTCCGAACTCTTTTGCAAGCACTTTTAAACCGGTATCCACTATGATTCGATTTGGGTCAGGACGACTCACAACTGTTGCCAATACAGACAACGAACAGTCGAATTGCTCTCCAATGCCTTCTACATTTCGGTAGGTGGAGTCCAAGAAGACGTAGGATCCCGCTTGGACTTCAGTCATTTCTGGGATACTCCCCGTGATGTTAAAGGTCCCGGTGCCACCACCACTCATGATGGAAACCTCAACGCCATGCTTTTCGAGGTAGTGTTTCGCGTCAATCAAGTGCTGCATGGCTTCCCGCACGTTTGCCTCCCGTTCCTTTAGGTCCGGCTTCGCGACGGTATGCCCTTCATAACCCATTAATCCCTCAAACTTCAGGTTTGGGCTTTGGCGAATCTGATTTGCCAGTTCTAATGCCGGTTTGCCTGATGCAACACCACACCGGTTCATGCCGACGTTCACTTCCACTAACATTCTGATGGTTACACCTTTAGCAGCAGCCGCCTCGGAGATGGCTTTCACATTCTGAGGATTGTCGACTGCAACCATAATCTCCGAATGCTTGGCGAGGTTGATGAGACGAGCAATTTTATGTGAACCAACAATTTGGTTGGCGATCAGGACATCGCGTACACCAGCGTGAATCACCGCTTCTGCTTCGCCGAGTTTCGCGCAGGTAACGCCGGTGGCACCCGCGGCAATCTGTTTGTGCGCGATGATAGGCGTTTTATGCGTCTTCATGTGAGGTCTCAGCATCGTGTTTACTGTGCTGAAGTAGTCCGCCATTGTCTGTATGTTGGCTTCCATCTTATCCAGATCAATCAGCA
>JAPOOP010000325.1 GCA_026713385.1 Candidatus Poribacteria bacterium
CGGTGGAGCGTCAGCATTAAAAAAAGCGTGATTTGCACGCAGTACTGCTATCACCAAAAGTAAAATCTGATGAGGTGATGAGGTTTTGGGGAGCGCGCTTCTTACTCAAATACTCTGAACCTTGTGTATATTGAAGAAGGAGATTTCATAGCTATGAAAAAATTCACAATCTTTATCGCAGTTGTCTGCATTGTCATGATCTCGCCAATGGCGTTCGCGCAAAATTGGCAGCCGGCAGGTGATAACTGGATTGGAAAATGGTGGGGACTCGATCTCGTCACCGATACCGGTGGTTTTGGCACATCCGCAACAATTGACTACCTCGCGGAAGGTAGCGGTGGTTTGATTTCCAATGCGTCCGTTTCCACACGCGATGGTGCCGGAAAAACAGCGAATGCCATCGTGAGTCTTCCAGATAATGGCGGTTCACTCGCTTGGTCGATTGTTGACATCAATACCGAAGACCAGCTTAACATGTCCACAAGCCACGGGCTCGTTGACGGCGGAGACATCACATGGCACGGTCTCATCGTCGTTATTTCTCCGGATGAACGGACGACCGTGATGCATCCCGCACATGATGATCACGCCCAAATCTGGCTCAACGGTGAACAGGTCTATGATAATTCCGCATGGACAGGCGGCGTTCGCGAAGTCACAACGCCAACTGAGATTCAATTCAAGAAGGGTGAGAATTTCTTACACTACAAATGTGGTGAATCGGGTGGCGCGGATTACGTCAACCTCCGCTTTGAACCTACCGATACCGATCTTCTCATTGCACCCACGAAGGACAACCTTTTCTTAGATGTCCTCACACCGGTTGAACCCCAAGGCAAACTCGCGGTTCGATGGGCGGACCTCAAACGTTAGTAATTTTATTCTTAACGAAAAACCCGTGTCCGAGTCAGGATGCGGGTTTTTTGTTGTCTAACGTGAATTTTGAAATCGTCCTATTCTTCCGATTCCACAATCGTCAGAATCTGGTTAATGGATACGTCTCGCAATTCTTGTGTACTACCGCTTTGCCAGACGATACTCACTTTCTCAACACGCTGGTTTTCTCCCAAGCCGAACAACACGCGCGTATCGCTTCCAGAGGCGTAGCTTGAACCACTCTTCACTTCCCTTATTTGCGTCATATCTCCTGTTGTAACCGTGACCTTCGCTCCGATTCCGTCGCGGTTGCTTTGTGTTCCGATCAGTTTAATGCTCAACCAATTTTTCTGGTTCCCACCATCATTCCGAAGCAGCACTGCACGTTGATTGGAATTCATGATCACTATATCGGGATCGCCGTCGTTGTCGTAATCAGCAGTGGCGGCGGCTCTGCCAACAAGTGGTTCTGAGAAATAAGACCCGGCGGTTGCTGAGACATCGGTATAAGTGCCGTCACCGTTATTTTGAAAGATCTGGTCGCGTTGGGCGTAGGTTTCATGGTCCATCAAGATTTCAACGACATCTTGTGGGTGCCCGTTTGCACAGAACATATCGAGATGTCCATCGTTATCGTAATCCAGAAAGAGCGGGCTAAAACCGACAAACGGGAGTGTCGGTTGTTCCAATCCACTGTCCGCGGTGGCATCGGTAAAGAAAAATCCCCCCTCGTTTTTATAGAGTGTCGCCTTCTCCGAATTCGCAACAATCAGGTCAAACCATCCATCGCCGTTGTAGTCCGCACAGTCTATCCCCATAGAACCTTCAGCAGTGCCTCTATCGTCGTAACCGACACCGATGAAGATGCTTTCATCTGTGAAGGTGCCGTCGCCGTTGTTATGATACAGGAAGTTTCTATTGGTATCGTTGGCAACGTAAATATCGGGCAATCCGTCTTGATCGTAGTCCCAAGCGACGGCTGCCATACCGCGCCCCTCGACGGGATTTGTAACGCCTGCGGTTTCGGCAATATTCGTGAAGGTGCCGTCTCCGTTGTTTCGGTAGAGTACATCAGGGGTTCCTTTGTAGCTACGCGGATGCCCGTAACCGACGATGCCCTTATAGGTCGATACCGGCATTGACAACTCATACACCAAGTAGTTGACGAGGAAGATGTCCAAGTCGCCATCTACATCGAAATCGAGGTAGACGGCGGCGATACTCCAGAGCGTGTTATCAATACCAGCGGCCTCTGTGATGTCGGTGAAGGTGCCGTCGCCGTTGTTTTGGTAGAGTGTATCCCCTCCGAAGTTGGCGACATAGAGGTCAGGATCGCCGTCGTTGTCTATATCTGCTGCGGATGCCGCCATCCCGTACCCTGTATCGCCTATTCCTGAGATTTCGGTAACATCCGTGAAGGTGCCATCACCTTCGTTTCGGTAGAGGACGTTGCCGAGTGTTTGTTGGTTCTCATGCGGAACGCTACCACTGTTAACGAAATAGAGGTCGGGATCGCCATCGATGTCGTAATCGAAGAAGACCGTGCCAGAACCCATAGTCTCGATGATATGCTTGTGTTCGGTTGCGCCGTTGCTGTGCTTGAAGTGGATACCTGCTTCTTCGGTGACATCCACGAAGATAGCGGGTTGCGAAGCGGCGTTGCTTACGGTGAGCAGGAGGAAGAGGAGTGCCTGTAATAACGATTTTAAATGTCGGTAGGGCTGTGAGAGGGCCATTATAGTAAATTTTGGCATTGCCATAGTGTGATCAGCGGTCAGCGGTTAGCCATTAGTAGTGGCGATTTTCGTTAGACCCAAGTGTGTAGCCTGCAACAACGGCGCAGGGTTTTTGATAGGGGTTTTTGATAGGGCGTTTCCCTTTCTTCAGATTTGAGAAACGCCCATCAAAGTCCAAACGCCTGTTGTTTCTCCGCAAGGTAAAATTAAAAAGCGGTTTTTGCCAATCGGAAACCGACAAAAGAGGTTTTCAGGTTAGGATAGAGATAGAACCGAAACGTGGTGCTACATCGGGCAATCGTATCGATCCAGGAGCCTCCGCGGAGGACGCGCCAGCTGCCGACCGCCGGTCCCGTCGGATTCTGCTTCGGACGTTTCGTGGCGGCTTGTGAACTGTGCCAATAGTAGACATCACCGTACCAGTCGGCTGTCCATTCCCAGACGTTGCCCGCCATATCCATTACGCCGTAGTAGCTTTTACCTTTCGGGAAGCTGCCGACAGGCGCGAGGCGGTTCTCATAACCATCATCTTTTGCCGCTGTGTTCGCGTAGGGTTCGAGTGCATTGCCCCAGGGCCATGTTCTATTGGTATAACCACGTGCCGCTTTCTCCCACTCCGCTTCTGTTGGGAGTCGCATGCCTTTCCACGCTGCGTAAGCGTTTGCATCGTGCCACGACACACCAACGACCGGATGATTCGGAAACTGTTTTACGCGTGCGGGCCAATCACCGATTTGTGGGAGATGCGTGAAATTTTCTGGGGTGTATTGGGGCATTTGTCCTGGCGGAACCGTCTCTGATTGCTGTTTCCAAAATTCATAGTACTCGGCGTTCGTGACCTCATATTTGCTGATGTAATAGGCATCGAGATAGACTTTATGCATCGGTTTTTCGTCGGCGGCGCGGGTATCGCTTCCCATGGTAAAGGTGCCTGCAGAGATTAATATGAGATTCTCTGTGTCCTGTGCGGATGCCCCAAAACTCATACCAACACTGAGGAGCAGGAGCAGCAGACCTCTTGCTGTAATGCCGATCCGTAGGGGCGAAGTCACCTTGGGAAAATACCCAAGCAAAAACCCTCTACTTCTGTTTGGACAAAAGATATTCATAGATGCGATGATGCTCCTGCGCGAGTTTTTGGTTGCCCATGCCCTGATAGATTCTTGAAAGGTTGAGGTGGTAGTAAGGTTCCTCGCTGTCGAGTTCGACCGCTTTTCGGAACGCGTTAATTGCTTTTTGCGATTCGCCTTGCATCGCATAAGTACTACCGAGGGTGTTATGGAGAATCGCTTGATTCGGCATCAGTTGGACGGCTTTTCTGGCGGCTTCTGCGGCGTGTTTAGGATAGTTGAGCCCCATGAAGGATCGGCTCAATCCATGGTAAAAGTGGGCGTTATTGGGTGCGAGTTCAATGCATTTCTGAAAGACAGGGATAGCCCTGGCAAAGTTCTTTTGATTCATGAGGAGTGTGGCTAACTCCGTCCATGCCTCAAGGTTATTCGGTTCCGCTCGTGTGAGACGGGTGAGGCGTTCGTATTCAGCGAATTCCTTTTGAAGTTGCTGATAGATTTGCATTTCCGCTCTACTTTTCTCACGGTCTCCTGATCGGAAATACGCCGTGCCGAGTCCGTGGTGTGGCTCAGCATAACCCGTTGGACCATGCGCTATTGCCAGTTTGAAATTCTCTATTGCTTCGGGGTATGCTTTTAGATTGAGATGCGCCGTGCCGAGTTCATAATAGAGACCTGCGCCATGTGGTGACAGCGTGAGTGCCTTGGTCAGGGTCGGAACGGCTTCTGCGTAGCGACGGAGTTTTACGAGTGATTTACCGAGCATTTCATACCCGCGTGCGTGTTGCGGTGAAAGCACTATGACCCGTCGGAGACTTGGCACGGCATCTATCCACTGATCGAGTCTGAAATAGGCAACACCAAGTGAGTAGAGGGCTTCGATGTTGTCAGGCATCAGTGCTAAGGAGCGTTGGTAGTTTTCGGTGGCTTTGTTCCAGAATTCCTCTTGGGCTTGTGCCATACCGAGATAGTGCAGCACCTCGTAGTGATCGGGTTCAATCGCGAGCGCGGCTTCAAACTCGGAGATAGCTCGGAGATTATCGCCTTGAAACATGAGAATGAAGGCTTGCTCTACGTGCTGGACGTATGCGCTGTGGTCGCCGGATTCCTCGCCAGTGATTCCAGATAGCGGCAAACAGAGAAAAAAGATAATTACAATTGTCAACCCGTTTCGCATTTTTTTACGTTTCCTTGCGGTTCAGCCAGGCTTTGTTTGTAGGAGCGAGTTGTGCTCGCGATTCGGTATATCCAGCACTGCGCGTGCTTGTGCTTACTTCTTCTGGATTAAATTTTACCCGTAGTGCGGAAATAAGTCAAGTTTTCCATAGAGAAAAAGACTAATTGGTGCTATACTGCTCACTGGGTTTTTTGATGGAGAGACTTGTGGGACACTGCTGCGGGTTATTCTTTGCCCGCTAAAATCTGTAGCCTTAATGGAATGGAGGGCGGTTCTTGAGAATAGCCCGTTAAAGTTTTAACCCACCTTGTTCTCCGCAAGGTAAAATTAAAAATTGACAAATCTATATCACGAAAATGGAGGTATTGAGAAAAGAATGCGACAAGTTACGATCTATCGCGAGCCGGGTCGCTACGCAGGCTGGCCAGCAAATTACGGTATTTGGGCATGGGACAACGAAATCGTTGTTGGATTCACGGTTGGCTATCACAAATCGGATGCAGGTTTCCATCGCCGTGACCGCGATAAACCCTTTGTCGGGATGCAGGCACGAAGTTTTGATGGCGGTGAGACATGGAGCGTCTCGGAAACACCGTGTCGTTTGCCAGCAAGGGGTACACTCTCTGCAGACGAACATGTGGAAGAGCAGCATAGGTCAACAGCGGAGGTTTCGTTTGACACACCGCCGCGCATCGACTTTACGCACCCGGATTTTGCGATAATGTGCAGCCGAGCCGGACTGAGAGCCGGATCATACTCATGGTTTTACACTTCTCTCGACCGGTGCCAGAGTTGGAAGGGTCCATATCGACTTCCGATGTTTGATTATACCGGTATCGCTGCTCGGACAGATTATCTCATCTCAGGTCAGGATGACTGCCTGCTGTTCCTCACGGCATCGAAGGCGGACGGTGAGGAGGGTTTGATATTCTGTGCGAAAACCACCGATGGAAGTGAATCCTTTTCATTACTGTCTCAGATCGGACCGGAGCCTGAGGGGTTCGCGATTATGCCAGCGAGTGTTCGGTTATCTGATTCAAAGATTCTGGTAGCAGTTCGGTGCCGAGGGGGCAGTGGTCATACGAATGCTGACTGGGAAGAACGGCAGAACTGGATTGACCTCTACGCCTCAGATGATAACGGACAGACGTGGAATTACATGAACCGACCTGTCGAGAATACAGGACGCGGTGGAAACCCACCAACGCTAACGCATCTTCACGACGGACGACTCTGTCTAATTTACGGGTACAGGGATGCTCCGCATCGGATATGTGCCAAATTGAGCAGTGATGCTGGTGAAACTTGGGAGGAGGAGATCGTTTTGCGCGATAATGGCGGAGATCCCGATATCGGGTATCCGCGCACAATTCAACGTCCTGATGGAACTATAGTGACCGCTTATTATTTCGATGAGGAGCCGGATGGTGAGAGATTCATTGAAGCGACATTGTGGAAGCCGTAGCAAAAGAACGAGCCCCTTAATCTTTCTGCGGGGTGAGCGCAAAGCAGACTAACCGATCTTTACCTCGAACATATAGCAGCCCATTTGACAGCACGGGTGCCGACCATGCAGGATATTGTATAAATTGTTTTCCATTTCCGTCTCTTGGGACTGCTTCAGAAATGATCTCCATCTTTTCAGGCGTGCATTTGAGTAGCATCAACCGTCCGTATTCACCGAGGTAGATAAAATAATCGTTTACCCATAGCAACGAAGCACGTTCGTCAATACGTTGTCCCCATACAACTTTACCTGTCGTGAGTTCTACACACCGAAGTTCCGCACCGCTGGAGTGTCTGCTGCTACAGGCGTAGAGATAGCCGTCGTGATGGACAGCAGTATTCCAGTGCAGCCGCAGGGATTGATTTCGGCGATTAGGAGGATCCTTCCAAACAACCTTATATCCACCGGGAGACACTTGGAGAACGGAACTACCGATCTCGTAAGATTCACTGATGAAGACGAGGTCGTCGGCAACAACTGGACATGAAGCGTTGACGGATTCAATCCTTGGGCAGCGCCACGGATAGTGGAAGTCTATTTCACCAGTCGTCGGTTCAAAGCCGACAAGACCGCCGCGAGCAAACATAAATCCCCACCGTCGTCCATTGATCGTTGCTATGATAGGGCTGGCGTAACTCGCTAATTCGTCGCCGATTTCGTAGACTACTTCGCCTGTGTGTTTGTTGAATGCGACAATACCGGTGCCGTTTGATGGCGGATTACCGTTTGATGCCCAAGGATCTTTCGGGGTACCCGGTGGAGAACCCCCAATTTGGGCAATGAGTAACTCACCTTCAACAATCGGTGTTGAAGCGGAGCCGAAGAAATTTTGAACTACATTATAACGGGCTGCCGTATCTACCTTCCATAACAGGTTTCCATCCGAAACATTCAGACAGTGCAACTTCCCCTGAACACCGAAGATATAGACACGGTCTCCATCAACGACAGGACAAGACCGCGGTCCATTGTTATATCCGTACATATCTTCGTAGTCTGTGGGGTATTCAAATCGCCAGAGTTCCGTACCGGTGTCGCTTTCCATACAGGTGAGACGCGCCATGTTGCCATGACGCGCGAAGATGAACAATCGTCCGCCTGCGATGGTGGGTGCCCCGTAGCTGGTACCGATCCTCGTGTGCCAAACGACGGGGGGACCCGTGTTCCGCCATGGCGCGATCTCTATCTTTTCTTGCGATTTGCCGTTTCGCGCGGGACCAAGAAAATCGTTCCAATCCGCCGACACGGTTAGCGGGAGGGTTAGTAATAATAAAATGACTCGCGCGGATGTCGTCACGCCGCGACCTCCTCGTTCGCACGTTTCACGAGGGCATTCATATAGGCGATTGTATACGCTGTACCAACGCGACCGTCATCCGCCATACTCGGAATATGGTCGGGAATTAGCACACCGTTGAAGTCGACCTCGCGGAGTGCTTTTGCGACTTGATACATATCCTGATAACCGTTGTCGACAAAGGTCTCGACGAAGTGTGGGAGCGGTTGATCGACGTTACGGAAGTGGACTTTGAAGATTTTGTTCCGTTCGCCGAAGTAGCGAATGGATTCGATGACATCTTTGCCCATGAGTTCGCCGCCTTCCAGCCAGCAACCAACGCAGAAGCACATACCGACATTCGGACTATCAGCGATTTCAAGGGCACGTTTGTAACCTTCAAAACTGCTGAAGATACACCTCGGAATTCCAGCAAGATGCACTGCGGGTGGGTCATCAGGATGGATCCCGATCATCACGCCTGCTTCCTCAGCGACTGGTGCCGCTTGCTTGATGAAGTAGGTGTAGTTATCCCAGAGTTCATCTTCACTGAACTCGCGTCCGTGAGAGAGCGGCATCGGGTACAATTTGCCTCCCCAATGTCCTTCCTGTGCTGCGTCAAGGTTGAACCCCCGCGCACTTGCGCCACCGCGGGTTGTCTCACGTTCGGTGCTCCAGATGCCGTTGCCCATGTGTGCATAGGTCGTATACGGAATCCCTGCCTTACCGAGATCGCGAATGTACCTTTTGTACTGTTCGACCTTCGCGTCGCGGTTCTCTAAGTTCAGCACAATCCCGTCCTGATTGTGGACATCGCTGTTGCCGAACCCGTAGATCTTGAGTCCTGCATTCTCGAAAATCTCGCGGCGACTCATGAAATAGTCGTAATTCGCATTTTCGCCGTTTGTCCAGAGGACGACATATTCAACGTCCATCTGCTTGGCGAACTGCAAATCTGCCTCACTCGGTTCCGGCGACATCTGCGCCGTGACTTTCATACCGGGTGCAATGTTTTGTAATGGGGTTTGAGTTGCCATTTTCTGCCTCCGTTTTGGTGATGAGGTCGAATGAAAATTAACAGTTTAATCGGTAATTTCCTAACGATGCTTGATGCGGGAAACACCGCAGCAAAACACCATACCTACCGGACTACCATTTAACCAAATACCTCTTTAACCGACCGACGAGAGGGGTCCCCACTCGTTACTGGGAAGGGGAGCATAGCGAACGCCCCGAGAGACGACAACTACTCTTCATCTCCTGCCTCTGCTTTGAGTCGATACAACTCCGCTGTCAATTCGGTGACGATGTCGGCATACGCTGGATCGTCGTAGACACTGCACATTTCATTCGGATCCTTCTCAAGATCGAAAAGTTCCCATTCGGGTTCTTTCGGTTCATCAACCGAACCCGTTGTGCCCAGTGCCTCGCCGTAGTAATAGATGAGTTTATAGCGATGCGTTCGGATCCCGTAGTGCGCTGGAACATAGTGGTGTGTAAGGTGCATCCAGTAGCGGTAGTACATTGACGTTCGCCAATCGTCCGGCGTTTCGCCATTGAGAAGGGACCGCATACTCGTTCCCTGCATGTCCTCTGGGATCGGAAGCCCCGCATAATCAAGCCAGGTCTCTGCGAAATCTATATTCAGTGCCATTGCGTCGGATGAACTACCGGGTTGGATCTCGCGCGGGTAGCGGACAAGGAAGGGCATCCGCAAGGACTCTTCGTACATGAACCGCTTGTCATACCAGCCGTGGTCGCCTAAGAAAAAGCCTTGATCGGAGGTATAGATGACGAGCGTATCGTCTGCAATGCCTTCCTCATCAAGATAATCGAGCATCCGTCCAACGTTATCGTCGATCGAGGCAACGCAGCGCAGATACTCTTTGATATACCGTTGATACTGCCAGTTTGCTAACTCTTCCTCCGATAATCCTTCAGGCGGCGGACCGAGTGTATCAATCTTGAGGTCTCTTTCGCTCATGTGACCGAAGACCCGCATTTTCGCATCCTTTGCGGCGTTTGAACGGTTGGCGTAATCGTCGAAGAAGTTGTCCGGCATCGGAACATCTTCATCCTCGTACATCTGTGCGTGCTTCTCATCGGAATCCCACGGACGATGTGGTGCCTTGTGGTGACACATCATGAAGAAAGGTCTCTCCGTGTCCCGATTCTGTAACCATTCCAATGAAAAATCGGTGATGATGTCGGTGGTATAGCCTTGATGGGTTTTCTCGCCATCGGGGTCGAGCATCACTGGATCGTGATAGAGTCCTTGTCCCGGTAAGACGTTCCAGTAGTCGAAACCGGTCGGGTCTGCGTTCCCGCCGTGCCCGAGATGCCATTTGCCTACCATTGCCGTCTGATAGCCGTCAGCTTGGAGCATCTTCGCGACATTCGGTATCCTACCGTCAAGCGGATCTGATAGCGTCTTGACGCCGTTGAGGTGGCTGTGTTTGCCGGTCAAAATGTTCGCACGACTCGGTGTGCATATAGAGTTGACACAGAAACAGTTTTGGAGAATCATACCGCCATCAGCAATACGATCGAGGTGCGGTGTTTCGTTAATCCGACTCCCGTAGCTACTAATAGCATGTGAAGCGTGGTCGTCGGACATGATGAATAGAATATTCGGTCTGCTCAACTTTTCCTCCTTTATGGTTTCTTTTTTCCGTGAAAAACCTTAATTATAAGCGTCTAACGGCGGCACTGGAGGTGCCTCTGGGAGGGCGTATCCGTGTGTTTTCGCCCCTTGTTGCCTATCATACCATTTCATCCGCTCCTCATACCACTGTATCCACATCTGCTGCTTTTTGGCAGCCCCTTTTATACGCCCAATTGTCTCTTGGTAGCTGGAAAGAAATGCATGTATAATAGCCATAATAGCAAAGTCAGGAAAGGAATTCACGAGATAATGGAATGTTTCGGTAATTTCGTTGCTGGGTTGTATGATAATAACAAACAGTACAAAAGCAGAAAACCAACATGAAAAATGAACAGTAAAGAACATCAGCAATCGGATCAAGTATAACAAGATGCTTCGCATGTTTACGAAATAAGCGTTGGTTCGCTTATGTTTCGATGAAAGCGGTGATTCTTCAAGCGTCCTTCCTTCTGTGATTGCCTTCTCTTGCTGGTGATACCATGGTATCCAAATCTGACGTTCTTTGGCAATCCCTTTTAGGTGCCCCCGCGCCGCCCGCCAACTGATAATGAACGCGCACGGGACAGCAATCTTATATCCCTCGTATGCGAAATCCCCAACGATTTCTCCGATGATGAGCGAAATGGCTCTCTGAATGGATGCTGCCGCAACTACATTCGGCCATGTACCGTATATGAACGGATCGTCTGAGAGCGTAGCGAGGGCAGAGAATGAAATCCAACTTACGAACAAAGAGACTATAAAGGTTATCGGCTTGGACACTATGAGCACCAAGATTTTTGGGGGTTTCATGATCTATTTTCCTTACATGTGAAACCTTTTTTCATAAGGAGATTCGTTGCCGTAAGGGTCAGAAGGTATCAAATAAAGGTGGTGATACGTCAAAGCGTGTTTCCTGCGTTTTTGCTTCCTGTTGTCGATGGTACCATTCCGTCCACGCCTGTCGCACCTTGACATTCCCTTTTACAGTGCCTCTTGCCTCTTGGTAACTGGAAAGTAGCGCAAGTACGAGAGAAAGAATAGCAAAATGAGTTAATGCCTGCACGAATTCGCCAACAATACCTGGCTCGTCTGTCCCAACGAATAGGAGCTGTGGCACAATGAATAGCAGCGTAAAGAATAGCAGCGTAAAAGCAGAAAACCAGTAGGCAAAATGGGCGATAATAGGCACCGGATTACGAACCATAGATAGTAGTGTTTTTTGTGCCTTTCTGAAATAGGAGTTGATATGCCTGTCCTCCGATGCGGGTGGAGATTCCTCAAAAGCGTTTCTCTGCACTATCGTTTCCTGTTGCCGATGATACCATTCCATCCACACCTGTTGTTCTCTGGCGATCCCTTTTAGATTACCTCTCGCTTCTCGGTAACAGATAAGGAAAGGTGGCATGACAACATAAATCCAAAATCCATTTCTCCATATATCGTCAGTGATTTCGTTGATAATAATTGAAGCGGCTGTGACATAATTCCCAATAGACGCAGGCGGTGATACGATTTGGGCAATATGGGGCCATTTCCCTTCTATAAATGGATCGTCGAATACAACACCTAAAGCCGCAAACAAAAACCACCACGTTAAGTGAACGATGAACGGTATCGGATTCAGAACCATGAAGAACAGCGTTTTTGGAATTTTCATGGCATCCTCAACTGGGACGTGCGATGAATCGCACGACTACAAGCCTTCAATAATCCATCGTAGATGTTGAAGCGTTTTGAACATCATTGATTTCTCCTTATCAACACAAATAAGATGTGAGTCGTGTGTGGGAAGAGAAAGAGATGCTACTTTATTTTGCCTTAATCTCTTCCCATGCCCGGTTATAGTGTCTCGTGAAATCCCCCGGATCTTTCAGCCATTCAAGGGATTCCAATACCTCTGCTGGCGGATAGATGAATTTGTGTTCCCGCAGGTGTTCAGGTAAGTATTCTTTCGCTGTTGGCACACAGGTTCCGTATTTCGTGAAAGCCGTAATTTTCGCATTGACTTCGGGACGAAGCAGGTAATTGATAAACTGCTCGGCGAGTGCCTGATGCGGTGCAGATTCCGGAATGCAGACCGCATCGATAAACTGGCTTGACCCTTCTTTAGGGATCACGTACCGGATCGTCGGACGGGTTTCGGTTGCTCGGAACGCATCGCCACTCCAGCAGTGTGCCATGACGACATCTCCAGCGATGAGGAGTTCTTCCGCCTCACTTTTATACTGTTTGACAAGCGGTTTCTGAACAATTAACTTCTCTTTCGCCGCTTTAATCTCGTTCGGATCGGATGTGTTCAGGCTATATCCGAGCAGTTTAAGTGCGGCACCGATGGTTTCGCGTTGGTCATCCAACATACTGAATTGATTCTTGTATTGCGCATCCCAAAGCACTGTCCAACTGTCAGGTGCTGGTGTAACGACTGACGAATCGTAGGCGATGCCTGCAGTGCCAAATGTGTACGGGACGGAATATCGATTTTCTGCATCGAAGTATTTGCCGAGGAAAAGGGGACTGATGTTCTGGAAATTGGGAATATTGTCGCGGTTGAGTTCGGCTAACAGGTTTTGTTTGATTAAGATTGATACCATGTAGTCGGACGGCATGATGATGTCGTAACCTGTCGCACCTGCTAATAACTTCGCGAGGAGATCCTCGTTGCTGGCGTATGTATCGATGAGGACATTCACCCCGTATTCCTTTTCAAATCCCTCGCGGATGTCGTCGCTGACGTAACCTGCCCACGTAAAGACGTTGAGTTGTTTCTTTTGTCCATCGCTATCGCCGACAAAAAGCGTGAGGAGTATCAGGGCTAAGAGGATGTATCTGTTACGCATGTTTTTCTCCCTTGGTGTCTATTCGATGATTGTTGCTTACGATTAGCCAATTCAACGCTGTATCACAAATGCCCTGTTCGCTGGAATGTTGGGTTTCACTATCGTTCTTCTCTACACGAATCATTATAGGTAAACGGAGGTATCTTTGGATTGATAGGGTTTCGATTTTCCCGTTCAACCCAATCTACGAGGATTGAGCAGGACGATTGCGTTTATGGAAAATGGAATCGTCCCGTCTGCTCAATACCAAGATATTGACAATGTCTGTTATCTATGCTAACTTATATGCATAGGAGGACTTATTCGTCAGCTTTTTCAGTTGGGAGTCCTTCGGTTTTCCAGCCGCGGAAGCCACCTGTCAGTACTGAGACGTTTTCGTAGCCCATGTTTTTTAGGGTCTGTGCAGAAAGTGTCGCACGGGTACCGCCTCCGCAATATGTGACGATATGTGTGTCTGCTTCAGGGGCGATCTCGTCAATATCGAGTTCAATGTAGCCGCGGGGTAGAGAAACTGCTTCCGGTAGATGTTCTTTATCGTAGTCGGGTTCGTCGCGGACATCTAAGAGAATGATTGTCTCCGTCGCTTCTGTGAATTCGGCGGGTGAGATGTGTCCGACATTCGCTTTTGCTTCTGCAACGAGTTCTTCAAGGGTTTTCAGTGGCATTGTTTTCCTCCATTTATAGTTGTCAGTTCTCGGTTAAGAGGCTTTCGTCTAACAGAACCTTCTTGTAACTGATAACTGAAAACCGATAACCGATAATCATACACACTATAGCATAATGTCCGCAGATTCGTCAATGATTTTAGTGAGAATGCAGGCTTGCTGTTTTGCTTTATGGTAAACCTACAAAGTTGAGAAAGGAAAAGAGATGGAATTGCTTAAAAAGTCTGTCCAGTCTGTGCTTGAAAAAGAACGGATTGGGAGTCCAGTGTTCCTACGATGTGTTCTCCACGTAGCGGGTGATGCAGCGAATCTGCTATCATCGGTAGCAGAAATGGCGGCACTCGCAAATGGATGGATGTCCTCATCACCCGAACGGGTCTACGCGCAAGGAGACGCGGAAGCAGCACAGGTTACGGTAATGGTCCACTATGCCGGCGGGCAGATGGCACTGTTGAGTGTCAATCGGGTCGAGCTTGAGACGGCGATTGACATCATGTTGGTTGGTAATAAAGGTGTTATCTATCATGAAACACCTGTGGGCAGGCACTACCTGAATGCTACATCGCCACAATTGGATGATACGGGTGAATTGACAGAGGCTATCGCGCAATCGCTTGAGAGCGGTCAACCTATTCTTTTGGAGGATTAAACATGCAAAAAGATGGAAAATATGGGGTTCTCCTACTCGGTGGGAATCGCACACATCAAGAGAATTACGCTTTGAGTTTTGCGCAGGATGCCCGTTGTCGATTGGTCGCATTTGCTGATGAACCCGATGCTCCACCAGAGCGGATTACGTTGGCACGTTCGCTTGCTGAATCTATGGATTTGCCGTTTATCCCTGATCTCGACACGGCACTCGCACGCGAGGATGTGCATATTGTGAGTCTCTGTACAGACGTAGAGCGTCGCGGGCGTATCGGCGCGAAATGTGCTGAAGCGGGAAAGCATGTCTATCTTGATAAGCCGATGGCATTCACCCCAGAGGGTGCCGAGAAGATCGTTGCAGCGGTTGCGAAGAGTGGCGTGCGGACCCAGATGTTCAGCAATATTCACAGTGCGTGGGCGCGCACCGTACAGCGGGCGTTGACAAGTGGAAGCATCGGCGAACTTCGGGCAGTCCATTGTGATGTTCTGTTCTCCAAAGGGCATCCCGGTAGTGCACCTGTCGGACAAAAAAGAATAGAAAAATCCGAACGCGAACGCTACAGTTTCGTTGAAGCGAAACCTGAGATGTTCGATGTCGGGGTCTACGCCGTGTCTATGGTGAATTGGTTGACACAGAAACGGGCACAGCGTGTGTTCGGTGGGACGGCGAACTATTTCTTTAAGGAACATCTCGGCTGCAATGTTGAAGACTTCGGTGCTTTGGTCCTAACGTTGGAAGATGGAGCCACAGCGACGATTGTCGGAGGACGTTACGGATGGCAGAGTCACGCACAGGGTGGTGTACGGAAAGTACATCTCGTCGGTACCGAAGGGAGTCTGACGTTTGATGCGTCGGCGAACCGATTGGAAGTTTTTGCGGCTGAACCGGCATTTGAACCACCGACCCCGCATCCGCTCGATCCAATGGGGATGTGGAGTAGCACGCAGGCAGGGATTGGGATGCCACCGAAGCAACAGTGGATAGACGTTGGCAGTGATGACGATAGTGCGCGGGAATTCGGTGCGTTTGTCGATTGTATTGAAAACGGTGTAGAGAGTGAGATGAACGCCGAATTTGCGGCACATTCCGTGGAAATTATCTGTGCCGGCTATCGTTCCGCTGCAACCGGAGAGGTTATCGATCTCAACTGATGTGAGATGATCACATCGGAGGGTCATCAGAATATGGCATTGTGATTCTCGCTATGGCAGTGCGGTAATCGTTACGTCGCCATCTGGCACAACATCCAAGGTCAGACGACTTCCGCGAAGCAGTGCCATACCGACCAACGGTTGTTTGTCTGTTTGCAGAACTTCTATGTTGCGTTCTCTGCCGTGCCATATCACTTTTGCAAGATATAGGTTGAGAAATACTGCCCTTCCGTGAGCAATAATCGTGCGCCGAGTACCAATCCGTGGGAGTTTTAAGTGGTCAATTAAGAACCCTGGTAGCGTTAGATGGCTCGTAAATCCAGTATCAAGAATTGCCTCAATTTTCGCTCGTTGATTTAAACCGATAACTTCCATTTCAATGATGGCTGCGCGTTCGGCTCTAATTTTCCCGGTTATCATTATCACAGTCCACATTATATTCCACGAAATTAAAGCCTATGCCGTGGGCTGCCGGATATCCAATTCGCACACCGTAAGTCATAGCACCCGGGTGTTTGGCAAGTAGACGTTCTGTAGCTGCCAAATCCTCCTCGTCAATTTCATAGTCCTCGGTTTCAATATCGAGTACCAGGAACATGCCTTTGTGTTTTGGATCAACTTGATCACGGATTTGCTGCTGATAGATCTCTTCACCGCGGACTCCGATTTCTTCTGCGGTATAATCAGAATATGGCATTGTGATTCTCCTTTTAAGTGATTTTAGAATACCACTCCGTTGTCCTATTTTTCTCACTATTTCGTAACACCAATGGCTTCAAGCTGTGCGATCTCTTTCATCCATGATTCTCGAACCTCAGCGGAATAGTCACCGGGGAGTAGAGATTTTCGTGTGCAGTTGACGAGGGCTTGCAAGGTTTGATAGTGTCGAATCGGACCGATATTCGGTAGGATGCGGTCTTCTGCGACAGCGATGATTTCATCGAGTGTCAGTTTGTCTTGCTTGATGAGACTGGCGGCTTCCAAATCGGAACGTAGCGATGCGAAACTCGCCGCAGAATAGTCTTCTGTCAGTTTCACAAGTCGTTCGATGGTATCTTCCGAGAGCGCATCGGGAAGAACTTTGGCGAGCGTCCAGCGGAGGAACGCCTCACGATCCTCACCCTTCGGATCAAGCACCGGGATCACCATATCCCCGACTCTACCTTCTCGTCGTAGGTCGGGAGAGAGATGATAGATCCGAGCAGTCATGAGGAGCCAGGTGATATTGCCACGAAGTTGCGGATCGGACATCATTGCTTGTATCTTTCCTGTCAAACGTCGTTCTGTGCTGTGTGCGTCTGTCCCGACATTACCGAATTGGGTGTCCGCTTCGTCAACGAAGATGAGCACCTTCACAAGAGCCATCAGTAATCGTCGGAGTCGTTCAAAAATGACATCTGTCTGTCCGAACCACATACTCCGGATGTTCTTGAGGACGAGCACAGGGATATCGAGTTCACCAGCGAGTCCCTCGAAAATGAACGTTTTTCCGCTACCAATGGGACCGCAGACGCTCATACCGGCGATCGCGTCGGGACCGGTTGAGGTGACGCGCGGAATCAATTGCGTCTTCAGAAAATCCACTAATTTTTGGTTGCCAATGATGTCCTTGAGACTGTGTGCAGGCTTTTTAAACTCTACGACATCATCGCCTAACTGCCCTTGGATGAATTCGGACACTTTATTGATGACATCCTCAGGTTGCAATTTCTCACCGGAATAACGCGCGGTAAGGAGCATCTGTCGCAGTGCCTGTATGGATAAACCTGCTGTGAGCATTGCGAGTTGGGCTTGCGTGCCCCAAAGGTTTAGCGGTTTTTCCACCAGTTTCGGTGTGTTGTTAAACCATGAGATGAAATGCTGACGCTCCTCCATCCCCGGTGCCGGTATTTCGACGGTGATAACCTGTGGCAGCCTTGTAATTCGAGAGTTCACGAGACTCGCTGATTCAGCGATGAAGATGACGGTGTCGTTCCCGTCCATAAAACTGGAGTCCGAAATCCAATCTTGAACGATGCTGACCCGGTGTCTGTCCTGTAGCGACAAACTCCGAATTTCGCCTTCCGGTAGCAACATGTCCGTTGCTTCAATCAGGATTATCAATTTTTCCGATAGTAGTTTTTCACCCTGCGCGTCTGTGGTGCGAGAGAGTAAGCAGAACTGCCGTAGGAGTTCAAGTGCCAACGTTGGACTGCCGATTGCATCGTTCATGTACTGCGTGAAAGAGGTATCTGCAGGTTCATCGACTTCTGTAGAGGGCGTGCGTTGAACGACTGCCGGTGTTGGACGAGGGGTGCCGACGCTGGCATTTATGTCGACGTTCGCCTCTGTTGAGCCTCGCCATAGATTGAACGCACGCTTAACTTTTTCGCGCTCAGTCTCTTTTGAAAATCGGATGGGTCCATTGAGTTCGTAAACTATTAAGATGAACCCTGGAATGTCCCAGCTCTGCGTCAAGAAGGAGACGAGTGGAATATAATCCGTGTTATCTCCGTCTCGGACGAAGAAGAGATCGTGGATATTTCCAGATAGGACGAGGCTACGAGAGGTACCCGAATTGATGAGCATTCCGGCTTCTTTCCGGAATGTATAGGTTGGACTTTTAACGGCTATGGCTCATCGCCCCCTTCTGTTCGAGGTGACGCAACTGCGCGTGAGTTACTGCGTTTTTTGTGGCGCGTTATACCGGCAATTCAGAGTCGGAATCGGTAGTCTTCTTGGTAGAGTCCGTTTCTGTTTTTGCGTCAGTCTGCTGTGCTCCGAAAATTAAGGTGTCAAATTCGTCATTGGTAGCAGAGGAACGCGCTGCAGTGAGGAATTCTTCCTCTTCGCTTTTTGAATCCGTTCCAGCCAATTCCTGTGCAACTGTTGAACGCGCTTTCGCTTTCTCACGTATTTCGCGCATCCGACCCAATTCGGCAGAAGTGCCGTCCATGCTAATACCGGAGAGCATATCGGCGATTTCCTCTTGCTCTCGTGCCGTAATCAGATCCGCAACTGCCTCAGACTGCTCGGACTTAATCTTATCTAAATCGCGATGCAGACTGGTAATCTGAAGTTTATGCGACTCAATATCAGTTTGCGCACCTTCAATCTCGTTTTCGAGTTCCGTAATGCGACCGCTTTTCTCCGTCAAGTTGGAATTGAAGTCTTGATAAGCAGTGACGCATCGGGTGTATTCACCGTGCACCTTGATTTCTTCCTGTGATAGTCCGTCGCCTTGTAATTGGGCAGCGGTCTGCTGTGCCTTGGCGATTGCTCCTGATTTAAGTTCTTCGAGTCGCTCGACTTCGTCGGTAAGGCTTTTAACCGCAGATCTTTTCTGTTCAACGAGTGCGATCAGTTGCCCGATCGCGGCCTTGTAGCGTTGGATATTCCCCTTTTTGTCGTTGATGATGTCTTCGTAAGCCCCTCTGACGGCTTCGGGGTTTTCCATCATTTTATCCGCGGATTCGTGTGCCTTTCCTGACAGTGTATACCAGATACCTTTAAAAAATCGTGTGAATCCATTTGCCATTGTCGTTTCTCCTGTTGAGCGTGCGCATTAGCAGCGCAGTCTTCCTGTATTGATTTGCGAGTTATGCAGGTGCCTTCTGCGGTTTTCCACCGCGTCCAGACACTCATAATACGGTAGTTTAACATATTTTCTCTAAAACTGCAAGAAAATTCTATAATCCAGTTTATTTAATAGTAAGTCTACAATTCACAATACATTGGCAGGGAATTAATTTGGAGACAATAGGAAACCGGATGGCTCTGTTTAGGTTTAGCGTTGGGTCCGAGAGATACCATTTTTTGAAGAGAGCTGAGGGCGTTGGCAACTAAACCTGAAAAATAGTAGTCAATAGATAAATAAAGGCATTCAGTTTTCGGTTTCCTGTATCGGTAAACCGAATGTCGCGACTGAGAGGTGTTTCCTCAGGATTCGGAGATCGCTCCTACAAGAGGAATGCGCGTGGAATTCTGCTTGACACAGAGGAGATATCTCAATAAAATAGACACTAAATACGATTGTCGATTTTTTAGAGATGCCTATAATACTTACGGTTCACAGGACATTTTCATATTGGTTATGGTTCATGGCATTCGGTGTATTGGCACTGGTACTTGCCGATGTCCCGTTGTTTAATATTCTTGCTTTTGAGTTTTGCGCCGTAATGGCACTGAGTATCTCTTTCGTAGGTGCACACGTAACACTGACAGTGTTGCGGCAGATGAAACGGAAGCCCGATGTGCTTACGGGTTCACCGAGACAAATTGTCATGCGGTGTTTTTGGGAGGCACTGATATTCAACGTGGGTTTGTTGGGACTCCCACTCGGTATCATTCTGCTGAATGCGTTTCGCGTTGAAAATTGTAACTTCGGTGAAGGTTTCCTCTTCTTTATTCTTTTATCCGTAATTAGTTGTGTGTACACAACGGCGGCAGGCGTGTTTTTCGGGTTCTGGATTAAAAAACGATGGTTGGCATATCTTGCCTATCTTGGTTACCTTTTTGTTTCTTGTATTCCGGTGGTTGTCAATCTAATATTTCATCCACCCGTGTTTGCATATCACGCTACATTCGGATATTTTCCTGGACCGATTTATGATTTCGTCATTCCGATAACAAATACACTGCTGATTGCAAGGGCGGAAACGCTGTTGTGGGCATTGCTGTTTTTGGGACTTACTATCAATTTATGTGAAGTGAGTAGGGATACAGGATTAATGCCACAGTTGAGGTGGCGTAAACTTTTCGATCCGCTCGCAGGACGTGTAGGGTTGTATCTGTTGGTCATCGGTTTGCTTAGCTTCCAACTTTATGCAGGGGCATTAGGAATACGACCGACACGCGACGATATTGCACGCCAACTCGGAGGCTTGCGTGAAACGGCGCATTTTGAAATCTTCTACGCACGTGAACTGGAAGCGGAAATTGAACGAATTGTTGAAGATTGTGAGTTTCAGTACTCGCAATTGTCTGAGTATCTCGATCCTGATGGCACGATGCAATCTCGAAAGGTCCGTGCGTATATCTATGCATCTCCTGAACAGAAAAAGCGATTGATTGGTGCACGCGGCACATCTGTTGAAGACCCGTTCGGACATGGGTTTCACATTCACGCGCAGGGGTTTCCACATCCTGTCCTGAAACATGAGTTGGCACATGTTTTTACTGTGCCGTGGTCCCCAGTGAAAGTGAGTCTGAAGATAGGGCTTCACGAAGGAATTGCGGTTGCCGCTGATTGGGATGAAGGTAAGCTTACGGGGCACCAGTGGACAAAAGCGATGCGTCAGATGGAGATCGCGCCGCCGTTGTCAAGTGTCATGGGGCTTGGATTTTGGGGGCGTGCTGGTTCGCAGAGTTATCTGTTGGCTGGCTCTTTCGTCCGGTTTCTTGTTGATACCTACGGTATAGACAAATTTAAGGGGGCATTTCCGACCGGCAATTTTGTGAAACACTACGCAAAGGACCTGCTTGCTTTGGAAGCCGAATGGATTAAATTTTTGGAGACTGTTCCATTGCGAGACGATGATGTGGCTTACGCGACATACCGTTTGAAACGGCAGAGTGTTTTTGAACAGGTCTGTGCCCACGAAATGGCAGCATTGCGGGATACCGCTTGGCAGGCATATTACCGTAAAAATTTTACCACTGCTATGGAAACCTTTGAGGTGATGCTGTCTGATGAACCTGACAATTTGAGCACGTTGTGGGGTTTGATGTACACCGCATATCGGATGCTGGATTATGATAAAGCATTATCGTTAGCAACCCGTATTGCCAACAAGGGAGACACGAGGTTCAGCCCAGAGGCGATGTTATTGAAGGGCGACATTTATTGGCTGAGAGGTGAATATGAACAGGCGATAAATGCATACACAGCGGTTGAAACAGAGCATGAAACAATTGAGCGACGACGAATCAAGCGGATGGCAGCACTCTCTTATCCCGATGTAGTTCCTGTCGGATGGAATACCCAGTTGAGCGGAATAGTGCGAGAAAATAGGTCTCTACGTGAGTTACTCCGTGTGGTGTTAGTCGAGCCCAAAGATTCTGGGGAGAAAATGGCGTATCTATTGATGTGTATGCAAACGGAACCTGATATGTGGTTGGCACATCTCTTAGCGGGGGAATTGCTTCATGGAGAAGGAGCGCGGCAAAGTAGTAATCAGTATCTGCACCAGGCGGTCGTGCTCTTGGAGAAGGCACAGGCATCGGATAAGGGTTTCCCGGGGACACCATTGTTAGTGCAATTGACACCGCAACAACACCAAAATCTTGCGTTAGAGGCATGGAGAACGATGGGCATCAATGCATATCATCAGAGAGATTATGTGAATGCGACAGAGGCGTTCTCCAGGATAGCAGAAGACGAAATATTACCTCTGGGGACCACACTAAAAGCGGAAGAGTGGAAACAAAGGTGTCAGTGGGCGCAAAACCGAACACCGTGAACTTTGTTAGTGTCTCTATCTGCGTTTTTGCGATGCTCACGAATGAGAAACCGTGTTGACTTACGGATTATTTTCATAATATAATATAAGATGGCTATTGAAGTTTCCTTGCTGGACAACTCTGGCTATGGCACAGTGCTGGACCTGTGTCCATGGCAAGCAACACAGTACCTGTGGAAGGTGTAGTGAGAGTGCAACTTGTATATACACCACCAGAGCATCGAAACAATCGGTACGTAAGCGCGTGCGTTGCCAGTCTCTCAAAGCAAATTCGTGATGAAGAATATCGTTGTATTCTCTATACTGATTTAGGTAATCCGACTTCCAACTCCATCTATCGCCGAATAGGCTATCGTGCTGTTGCCGAAGCAATCCAATATCGATTTGAGTGAGTCTGCTGGTAAGCGGCTTTATTCTGTAAACTTATAAGGACTGACTATGAAACTTTTTGTGCCGGGAAGAATTTGCCTGTTCGGAGAACACAGTGATTGGGCAGGTGGACACCGGCGAAGTAACGCAGAGCTCGAAAGGGGCAATACGTTAATAACAAGCACAAACCAAGGTGTATACGCCGAGGTTAAACCGCATCCGAACCGTCTGATTTTGAAAACGACCCTCAGCGATGGCACCCGCCACGGTCCCTACAGTCTGCCTATGGAGCGAAGTGCTCTTCTCGCTGAAGCTGAAAAAGGCGGCTTTTTTAGTTATGCCGCTGGGGTCGCCTATGAAATTTTAACGAACTATCGGGTGCAAGGATTGGAAATCGACAACTACCTCACGGATTTGCCTGTTAAGAAAGGACTATCTTCGAGTGCCGCTATCAGTGTTCTGGTGGCGCGTGCCTTCAACCGGACCTACGATCTTAAATTAACAACGCGCGGAGAAATGGAATATGCCTATCGAGGGGAAACTGCTACGCCTTCACGCTGTGGACGAATGGACCAAGGGTGTGCATACCAACGCCCTATCCTCATGACCTTCGACGGCGACCATATTGATGTAAAAGAGTTCAGTGTACCTCACGACATGTACCTTGTAATTGTCGATCTCGGTGCCAGTAAAGACACACGACTTATACTGAGCCAATTAAATCACTGTTATCCATTTGCGGAGAACGAATTAGAAAAGAACGTGCAACACTATCTCGGTCCGTTGAGCGCAAAGATTACGCAACTGGCGTATCAGGCACTTCGCGATGGCGATGCAGAGGCAGTCGGTAAACTCATGACGCGAGCGCAGACAGAGTTCGACAACCATTTAATACCTGCATGCCCGTCACAATTGACAGCACCTGTTCTCCACAAAGTCCTGAATTATGAACCGATTCAACCGTATATCTGGGGTGGTAAAGGTGTCGGTTCGCAAGGCGACGGTTCCGCCCAATTCATTGTAAAAGATGAAGAGAGTCAACAGCGGGTCATTGAGATTATCGAAGGGGATTTGCAAATGTCGTGTCTGAAACTGGTTATTGAGGCGGGTAAACATGTCCGCAAAGCAGTTATTCCTGCCGCTGGCTTCGGAACGCGACTATTTCCAGCGTCAAAGGCGATGAAGAAGGAACTCTTTCCTGTGATTGACAAATCTGGACGCGCAAAACCAGCAATCATGGCTATCGTTGAGGAAGCGATCAACGCTGGTATTGAGGAGGTTTGTCTTATCGTGCAACCCGGAGATACCGGGCTTTTTGAATCATTTTTCAAAACGCCGCCGCGGATTGAACACTATAACAAACTCAGCAAGGAGAACCAGTCATATTGCGATGCTCTGCTGGAATTAGGGAGTCGAGTTACGTTCGTCACACAGGACGTTCAAGAGGGTTTCGGGCATGCTGTCTATTGTGCAAGAGAATGGGTTGGAAACGAACCGTTTCTGCTCATGCTCGGTGACCATCTCTACGGTTCTGATGAGGAAAAATGTTGTGCCCGACAGGTCGTAGAGGCTTATGAACAGGTAGGTCATAGTGTTGTCGGTCTCAAAGTTACACCGATTGAGCAGTTGTCGAACTTCGGTTGTGTCACCGGTACGTGGAGAGAGGAGAACTCCCTGCTTTCGCTAACGGAGATTTATGAAAAGCCGGATCCTGAGTATGCAATGGAACATTTGCACGTAGATGGGATGGATATAGACCAATTCTTGACGGTGTTCGGCATCTATGTACTTCAACCTCAGATTTTCGATTTTCTGGAACGAAATATCACCCATAATCTTCGTGATCGAGGCGAATTTCAACTTACGTCCTGTTTAGACGAATTACGGAAGACGGATGGATTTTCAGGATATATCGTCAAAGGGCGACGGTTTGACATCGGTCTTCCAGAGGAGTATCGTCAAACGGTTATTGATTTCATGGGAGCATAGGCGAACTGATACCCTTATAAGAATAGAACATTAAACCAAAGAGGTAGCCTGCAACAACGGCGCGGGTTTTGCTTGGGGTTTTTGATAGGGCGTTTCCCCAATTTCCTCAAATTTCCCTTTCTTCAAGATTTGAGAAACCCGCATGATTGACATAACGACCGTTGTTTTTCCGCAAGGTAAAATTAAAAGGGGATTTTGATAGCAACGATTGTCATATCGTCGTATTGTTCCGCTTCGCCGACGAAGATACTGATATCTTCGACGATGCTTTGAATTACTTCCGTTGCGGTGAAGCTATCAGGGATTTTTGAAACGGATTCCTTTAAACGTTCCGTTCCATACATATCTTCGTTTATATTGAGTGCCTCGATAAGACCATCCGTATGAAAAATTAGGATATCACCCTCATTTAAATCGAAAGTGACGGATTCATACTCTACCCTTTTCATACTGCCAAGTGGAAGGTCGCTGCTTTCAATTTCAATGATCTCCGCACCTCGTTTAAGAACAGGATACGGTTGTCCTCCATTCGCATAATCAACCCGTTTCTTATCTTCATCAAGAATAGCAAGGTTGAGCGCGATGAAACTCGGTCCGTACATGCGTGGTGATAGCCCAGCATTGAGGTCGGTGAGAATGATGTCCGCTTCGGATTTGAAACGCGAGACTTCATAGAGCATCCCATTCGTTAGCACGGCATTCATCGCACCTCGCAACCCTTTTCCGGCAGCATCTGCTACCGCAATGGCGGTGTGTCCGTTCGCTACGGTGAGATAATCGTAAAAATCGCCGCCCACCTGCGTTGCGGGGACGGATAATCCCGCGATATCAAACCCTTTCGTATCAGGTGCTTCGGTGGGTAGAAGTCCCATCTGAATATTCTGCGCTTCGCTCAACTCGGCACGGATACGCTGCATCTCCGCTTCTTCCCTTTGACGCACTTCGTTACTTAGCTGTAGGGTATGGCGTCGATTTACAACCAGGCGACCAATTAAAGTAAAGACGACAGTCATAAAGATGAGGGTTGGGAGATATGTTCGCCAGCGCGTCCAGAGGGGTGGCGAAATACTAAAGTCCACCACTGCTGGTGTGTGTGTGTAGGGCCAGTCTTTGCGGAATGCCGTGACGAGGAAACTGTAATTACCCGCTTTGAGCCCTGTATATCGGATACGCAGAATCCCGTTCTGGTTTTGGAGTTCTTGGATAATGCTACTGTCGCGCATGGGTTGTTGAGTTGCTTGCCCGGATGTAGTGGAAAGTGTCCACTCGTCGGATGGAGACCCAGAGCCTGTTGCCAGAAGAGAGAACTCCTCTGCCGAAACATTCGTCCATGTAGGGGAGTCCAGCCCGATTAATTTAAATCGATAAGAGAGACCTTCTCGGAGTGGACTGATACCTTGAATATTAAATATCTTAGTTCCATGTGACGGTAGCGTTAAACTGGATGAGAGGTCGGTGTAAGTTTTATCCGATTCAAGAGCGGTGAGTCGACATTCTGGAAGTCCGCCACGCGTAGGTGTATATTGCGTGACGCCTCCTTCAGTTGTGAACCAAATATCTTTATTTGCAGATTGGTGAATTTTTGAGATATTGTTATGGGCGAGACCGTCTTTTGTTGTGAGGTTATAAAAGGTTTCACCGTCATATCGGACAGTGCCACCGCCCCATGTCGCGAACCATATATTTCCACGGCTATCCTCCATAACATCTTTCACGTTGTCAACGAGAAAGCCATCCTCTTTTGTTGTATAGATTCTGGCTTTTTTCCCATCATAGCGGACAACCCCGCGAGATGTTGCTAACCAGAGAACCCCTTCTTGAGTGGTTAGAGAGTCTTGGAGTTCAGCAAGCTCAATCTCCTCAAGAGAAATGAGTGCTATGCCGTGATATGTTTTGAGGGCATCCGAGAAAAGAAAAGTTATTCGGTTATTTTGCTGTTTCGGATCTTTCCAAACAGCAAGCGGGACTGATCTGGACTCCCCGTCCATCAGAATCGGTCTACCGAGTTCAGTATCACTCCAAAGTGTCAATTTTCCTGTGGCTGCGTTGAAAAACCATTTGCTTCCCGAAGCGGTTTTTAACAGCTTCGTTGCTTTAAGGGGAAGGGTTTCAGGTTTACCAATGCGAGTTATAGACGTTGTGGTGTTAATTTCTTTCGGATAGCGCAGAACCGTTCCGTTATCAAAGTGCACCCATAATCTGTCGTTGACATCTCTGTATAGGTCGGTGATAGCGGCTGTGCCGAACTCTATTGGAGCTATTGAAGTAGGGGTAGTGTTCGGACCGATTTCTTGAAAGGGAATTCTCTGAAAGCCGGTGGCTGTAAACTGTAATAATCCTGTTGCGTCCGCTTTAAAGATGTGCCCTCCGAAAGCCATCCAAGTATGTTTTCCTTCGTGAATGAGAACATTAGTGCTGGTATCTGAGCGTTCCCCGCCAGGACCAATTATTGTTCGGATGGGAATAGAAACTTGACCGAATTTTCCATTTGCGTACCGAAAGAACGTATATCGTAATCGCGTGGAACTGCCGCTCGTCCCCGGTTCGTCAATAAACCAGACGTGCCCACCAACTTCAAATATTTTTTCGATCTCAGTCCGAGTTAACCGAACGCGCTCCCTGTTTCTCGGATCAGTTTGGGAGACAGACGATGGATCAGTTTGAACTGAACTTGCTCTGAAAATATGTGTGGTAAGTTCTTCTGATTCTGCATCATAACGTGCAACACCTCCAGGCACACTGAACCAGAGGTAACCTCGACTGTCCTCAAATATCATCCGCACTCTGTTGGTGCCGAGTCCAGCATGTGTGCTAATGGCAGGTGTCGGGTCAAATGCTGTTACCCCATTATCGTGTCCAAACCACAATTTACCGTCTATGGCTTCAAAGATCATATGAATCCCCTCAACGCCAAGTCCACTATTGATTCTATCGGGCATTGGGGTGAGGTCGCTGTGGTACTGATGCGCTCCACTTTCGTCGGTAAACCATAGATTCCCCCATTCATCCTCGAGTTCAAGAAAGCCTGATAGGTTTCCGTGCCGAGAGCCATCCCACCATCTTGTAGTGCGTCCATCGCTGAACCAGACTCGATCTTTCGTATCATTCCGAATTGATGCCAGCCTCTGAATTGATGAAGGTCTGATTCCTGAAGATTCGCTGGGTCCCCAAACTAAAGGGAGGATCTGCTCAAATGTTTCCCCGTCAAACCGCAAAAGAAGATTGTAGCCGCCGAACCAAAGGTTTCCAGAGGGATCTTCGCCTATGGTTTCTATGGTACTCACAGCGTTAAAGCTTGATGTGTCATAACGCGTGAATCCAGCATTGGGGTGAATACGCGGTGTTTTCTCTTCTGTTTTGTCGCTTGCGTCATCACTATCTTGGATTTTTAAGGGGTCCTGTACCCAACGATTCTCTCGAAAACTCAGTATTACACCGTGCTGCTGTTCTTCTCCTTCGCTTCCGCCGATCCAAATCGTTCCGTCTTCGCTTTGAAAGATAACGTTTATCGTCAAATCCGTTGAGCGGAGCAGATCTTCACCTATAATTTCGTTTGGATGTGCTTGTGGTAGGCGTTGAACGCCTGGGGTGATGTACTTCGTTAGTTGCTGATTCTCACCAACCCATATATCGCCATGTTCGTCAACGATCAGCGAATTCCCTGTGCCGATGAGGTTAATCGAAGAGCCATCAAACCAACTTACCCGCCCTGAGTTTTCTGAACGTAAGTGTGTGAGAAACCAGATATGTCCCCATTTATCTTCAACGATTTGTTGGGTTTGTCCGAGTAGCGCGCCTGGTCCAACGTTGGATGTAGGCGCGTTCTCAGAAGTGTCCAAAGATCCAACATAGGATTCAAACCTGTTCCCATCAAATCGACTCACGCCACCCCGATCGGAACCGAACCAGAGGCCGCCCCGACTGTCCTGAAAAATGACAGGAACAACTGGACCTACCAATCCATCTGCAACGGTGTAGGTATGGATTTGCTCAGACTTCGTCTCGATACAGACAAGAACCGTAAAAAAAACTATGCTAAAAATTAAAATGGCGTTTTTCATATTTTAATTTTACCTTGCAGAGTAATGAGGTGAATGTGGAACTTTGATGCCTATTCCTCAAATCCGCCCTCCACTACGTTACGGGCTTACGGTTTGGTTTTATCTTTAATTTTCTGTCCGAAGACAGCAGTTTGCAACAACGGCACAGGTTTTTGCTTGGGCGTTTCCCTTGGATATACGAAAAGGCACATGAAATCATTAACCCACCTGACCGAACCGCAAGGTAAAATTAAAAATCGCGAATACGCGAAATTGCTTCCGTAATCACTGCGTCTGGATACGTAAGGGATATCCTGAAGTAGCCTTCGCTCCATTGTCCATATCCGAGACCTGGTGTTACCACAACCCCTGTTTCCTCAAGCAGTGCCGTTGCAAAGGCACGACTTGAACCGTTGAAGCGCTCGGGGACTGGTGCCCAGACATAGATTGTCGCTTTCGGTTTCTCGATTGCCCAGCCGCTGTCTGTGAGGGCATCCACTACCATATCTCGGCGTTTTTGATAAACTACATTTATCGCTGGTGTAATCTCGTCTGCTATTGAGAGTGCCTTTGCACCTGCGAATTGAAGCGAGCGGAGTGAGCCGTTATCGATATTGTCTTTCACCGCTTTGACTGCACCAACAACCGTTGGGTTGCCAACGACAAATCCCAAGCGCCATCCTGTCATATTGAACGCTTTGCTTAATGAGAAAAACTCAACGGCTACTTCAGCGGCACCTTCTACCTGCAATATGCTTGGTGAACGATAACCGTCGTAGGTATTTTCACTATAGGCGTTGTCGTGTGCAATGAGGATGTTATTTTGTCTGCCAAATTCCACAGCACGCTCGAAAAAATCGAGGTCGGCAGTGGCTGTTGTTGGGTTGTTTGGATAGTTGATCCAGAGGACTTTTGCCAGTCGTTTCACTTCATCAGGGATAGCGTCAAAGTCGACGTAGAAATCGTTTTCTCGCAGAAGCGGGGCATAGTAGGTCGTCGCACTGGCAAAGACGTGTCCGATGTTGTAGGTAGGATAACCTGGACTCGCCGCTATACCAATATCACCCGGATTGAGTATACCGAGTGCCATTTTGACGATCGCGTCTTTACTACCGAGCGTTGTCACTACCTGATCATCAGATAGCGTAATTCCGTAACGGTGTTGATAAAAGTCGAGCACTGCCTGTGGAAAATCGTCAACAGGGTTATCGCACCCGTAACGGTGGCGATCGGAGTCTTCAGGGTTTTGGATCGTGCTACACAAAGTTTCGACGACTGGATCCGGTGTTGGGATATCCGGGTCACCGATGCCGAGGCTAATCACGTCTACGCCTCGTGCTTGTGCCGACTGCATTTTTTGGCGCAAATCTACAAAGAGATAGGGTGGAAGTTTCTGTAACCGTTCTGCGATTGTGATCATATTTTTAATTATAAACTCCTAAGTTAATAAATTATTTCAGATGAAGGATTGACTGCTGGGTTTCGTTGAGGCTTTCCATAACGTTTGGACTGAAGTGCAAACCTTGACCGCCCCAATCTGGCATATAGCCGATGCTATAGCAGTAATAGAGCGTACGACGCGGTTTGTCGGAAACATTGATAACAGATCCGTGTGTGAGTGCCTCCGTAAAAATAATGGCATCTCCTGCTTTCGCTGGAATCGGGGTCAACACAGGGTTTTCATCGGGATGGCTTCCCCAAGGCTTAGGGAAATTGCTCTTATGTGCACCCGGTATAACAGCAAAACACCCGTCCTCAACATCACAATCCAGCATCGGAAAAACAGCTTTTGTTAAAGTTGATACCATCTCTCCGTTCTTGCAATGGTACTGACATTTCGGGATAATCGGTGTGCCGTGCATGTGCAACCCCGTATAGCCACCACCCCACCGGTAAATTGTGTAGGTATGGTTGAGTCGATACGGACCACCGGTTACACCATAAATTACGTCGAGTACCTCCGGAATATCGATCAGCGCGTTAAAGGTACTGTCCGCCTCCAAAATGTTGGAGATATAGAGTTCTTTCTCGGTTCGCTGTGTGCCAAGGCACAGTGGGGGCGGATAGTCGTCCGGTGGCATATTCTCGTACTGATCTAACACAGCGTTACACGCGTCGACGACTGTTTGTGGGATAACACCCTTCAGAACGATGAAGCCTTGCAGATCAAATAGATATTTTTGTTCGTCTGTCATTTTTTTACTCTAAGCCTCCGAGTTGCCCTCCACTACGTGTCGGACAGGTGTCTGGTACAGTTCACACTGGGATTGTCTGTTCGGACTTAATCGAGAACTACCGTGAAACGAAGTGGAACGGTTTAACCATCAACTCGACTTCGTTATAAATGTTAAAGCACGAGTTGATGATTAACAGATTTAATAGTTTAAAAAATCTATTCACGGAACAGCTTCATATCTGAGAATTGTTCCGTTTTGTCCAACCACCCATCCGCTACGTGTGCTGCTTATGTGGATAGCTTTCAGATCCGTTCTGGTATCTGTGTGCTGAGGTCTCCAATTTTGTCCGCTGTCCTTTGTGTGAAGAACGAGTCCCTCTTTTCCAACGATCCAACCTTCTGTTGCTGAGATAAAAAATACGTCGTCAAGGAAATTGCCGGTATAACTCTCTTGACGTTGCCATGTTTTTCCACCGTTCTCAGTATGCAGGATCAACCCATCCATACCCAAACTGCGTAAATCTAATCCTACAACCCACCCGATTTCTGGCGTGACGAAGGTGACAGCGTCTAAGAAAAAAGATGGGTAACGCCTACTGACAGATGACAACTTCCAATTGGCACCACCGTCAATTGTAGAGAGCATTGTCCCGTTCATGCCGACTGCCCAGCCACGCTGTATGGAGGTGAAATGGACGTCAAAGAGGTTCCAGCTCGTTCCACTCTTTTGCTGTCGCCATGTTTTTCCTCCATTATCCGTGTGGATGATTTCGCCGCCGCTTCCGACACACCATCCATTTTTTTCGTCTGCAAAGAAAACACCGAGTAGGTCCTGCTGTGTCCCCGAAATTTGCCGTTGCCAGACGCTTCCGCCGTTTGTGGTATGCAGAACGACACCGGCTTCTGCAACCGCCCATCCTATTTGTGCGGACACGAAATACGTTGCACCGAAACACTCAGTCGTACGGCTATCTTGCGCGCTCCATACAACCCCGCCATCTTCGGTTCGTAGAATCGCACCCCGGTCACCGACAACGTATCCTTCATCCGGTGAAATAGCACATACACCCACCAGAAGATGACTCGGACTTGATTGTGATTCCCATGTCACACCAGCGTTGCGAGTGTGCAGAATTGTGCCGTTTTCACCGACTGCCCAACCGATTTGCTGAGAGATGAAGTCAACACCCAACAGGACAGCGTCTGCACTGTTGTGAAAGCGGGGACCGCCGCGTTGATGTTTCCATTTTTCTTTTCCACCAGACGAAGTGTGGAGAATCACCCCTAAGTCACCGACAATCCAGCCGTTTTGGGCATCTACAAAGTCAATATCGTAAAGTGTAAAGGTATGCAGTGGTTCATTGCCGAGGTAATCCGGTTGTCCGTAGTCACTTTTGTGGCGTTCGTTGGTTCCGCGAGTAACGAATTTCCACGTGTGCCCACCATCGGTTGTTATGAAGACGCTCCGTCGGTCGCCGACAACCCAACCCGTCTGTGAGTCTATGAAATGGAGGTTGAACAGGGCAACTTCCGTCTCAAATTGGACTTCCCAAGTTTCTCCGCCATTGGTTGTCCGATAGATGGAACCGGCGTTTCCCGAATTTGCTGATGTCGGTGTGTTATAGGTGACGATCCATCCCTGATTTTCGTCTACAAAATGAACCCCTTTCAATGACTTTCCATCGAACACCATTCTATCAGTCTTTGTGAAAGTCTGTCCGCTGTCGGTCGTTTTTAGAACTGTGCCCCAGTCGCCGACGATCCAACCTGTTCCTTCGCCAATAAAAAGATCATGCAGATTATTTTCCGTACCGGTTTCAATATGCTGCCATGTCTGCCCCGCGTCGATTGTATGGATCAGAACACCGCCTTCGCCTATACACCAGCCTTCTAATGCCGAATGAAAGTACACGTTTCGCAGAGGTTTGCTGAAAACGCCACTGTGCTGCCGGTGCCATGTTCGTCCGCCGTCGTCTGTATAAATAATGAGGCTCTCCGGGCCTTCTCCAGGATCGGCTCCAGGCGTTACGTCTACAGAGTTACCAACTGCCCACCCCTGCTTTTCAGAAATGAAATGTACATCGTATAGGTGTGAACTCCAATCGCCTTCCATGACAGTTTTCCATTCGTACCGGACCTGTCTCTTGGACGCTGTTTGTTCACAGCCAACCAAAAATAGAATACCGATGAATAGCAGAATAAAATAGTTGTGAGTTATCAGTAGTCGGTTTTGACCATCAACTCGCCTCTGTTCATAAGTGTTAAAGCGCGACTTAATGGTCAAAGTTAATTTTTGCAGCAGTTGCGTATTGTACGCATACCACAAACATCTCTTTAACTGAAAACTGAAAACTGAAAACTGAAAACCATTAAAAAAGGACTTCGCTAACATCGTGTAACCCTTTAGGGGCATCGATTACCCATTTCGCAGCGCGGATTGTACCTTTTGCGAATGCCTCTGGGCTGTGTGCTCGGTGCACGACACTTAATTGCTCACCCTCTGTTGCGAACAGCACCGTATGATCACCAGAAATGTCGCCACCTCGAACTGCATGAATGCAGATCTGTTTCTTCGGTCTCGCGCCAACGATGCCGTGGCGACCATAGACACCCACCTCATCTAAATTTTGTTCAAGTGCCCTGGTGATAGTTTCCGCTACACGGAGTGCTGTACCACTCGGTGAATCTGCTTTGTGGTTGTGGTGTGCTTCTATCACTTCAATATTATAATCATTTCCGAGGGCTTTGGCAATTAATTCTAATGCTTGGAGCATCACATTGACACCGAGGCTCATGTTTGGTGACATTACACAACGAATCCGTGATGCGAGCACTTTGATGGTCGCGAGTTCCTCGTCGGTAAAACCGGTTGTTCCAAGAACCATGGCTTTATCTGCATCGACAACTTGTTGGAGGTGGTCCAGGGATGCTTTCGGTTTTGAAAATTCGATGACAACATCTGAACGATGAACCACATCCTCAAGTTTGCCTGTAATGGCTACTCCGATGTCACTGATACCGGCGACAACCCCCGCATCGCTTCCGATCTGTGGATGCGACGGATATTGGACAGCCCCAACGAGTTGCATATCGGTGTGTTGGGCAATACCTCGCGTGATACACCGGCCCATGCGACCGCAAACACCAGTGATAACTACACGAATCATATTTTTAATGTTCCTTGCGGTTACATGACGTGGATTTGAGCTTTAACGGTTTATGATATAGATCTGAAGAAACACCAAATTTAGTCTGCGGATAGACTAAATCCCGTGTTGATTCGCAAAAACCCTTTACATGTTTCACACTTTCCCAGTATCCCATCCCTGTAACGGGTGTGAAACATGGGAAGACCTTGGTTTCTGATGAAACCAGTAAGGTTAATGCTAAGAGGTATTCTTGAGGTTAAAGGTCGTGTCTATTACTTCTGAAAAAGGACTTCGCTGATATCGTGTAATCCTTTAGGAGCGTTGACCACCCATCTCGCAGCGCGGATTGCACCTTTTGCGAATGCCTCTGGGCTGTGTGCTCGGTGAACGACACTTAATTGCTCACCTTCAGTTGCGAACAGCACTGTATGATCGCCAGCAATGTCACCACCTCGCACCGCGTGGATACCGATCTGCTTCTTCGGTCTCGCACCAACGATGCCGTGTCTACCGTAGACACCTACTTCATCTAAATCACGCTCCAATGCTGTTGCAACTGTTTCCGCTAAGCGAAGGGCAGTGCCGCTCGGCGAATCTGCTTTATGATTGTGGTGTGCCTCTACCACCTCAATATCGTAATCATCCCCGAGGGCTTTAGCGATTAACTCCAGGGCTTGGATCATCACGTTGACACCGAGACTCATGTTTGGTGCCATTACACAACGGATCTGCGATGCGAGTTCATGCACAGTAGCGAGTTCATCGGAATCGAACCCAGTTGTTGCGATTATCATTGCTTTGTCGGCATTGGCGACTTCTCCGAGGTGTTGCAGGGTTGCCTCAGGTTTCGAGAATTCGATGACAACATCTGCGCTTTCAAGTACATCTTTAAGGTTGCCTGTGACGGCGACCCCTATTTCTCCAATACCCGCAACAACTCCCGCATCACTGCCGATCTGTGGGTGTTCCGGGAACTCAATCGCTCCAACAATTTTCATATCGGCTTGCTCAGAAATGCCTCGGATGATGAGCCGTCCCATACGGCCACATGCCCCATTAATAATTACACCAACCATATTTTTAATATTCCTTGCGGTTAAATGACATCGGTTTGAACTTTGACGGTTTTTTGAGATAGATTTCCCCTACTAAACGAAATCCTCTTTGTTGAAAACCAAGAGCGAAGCGACCTAATTGCTGACGGCTATTTTAGTGTGAATAGGTATGCCAGAAGGTCGTGCATCTGCTGGACTGAAAGGATATCTGCGAAGTTTTCAGGCATGATGCCTGCTTGTGGGACGCTGGTACTCCTTATATCCTTAATGAGGTAAGTTGTCCACAACTTCCCAGAATCGTCGAGTATTTGCACTGTTTCAGGGTCTATTCTGCCTCTGTGATCATACTGATAACGTTTCCTACCAGTGATCTCGTTTCCATCCTTAGTGAAGATGGTAAGCATCTCATATTCGGGCGCGATATAGGAGCGCGGATTGAGGATGGACTCGACAATGAATTGCGGTGAGCGGGTGCGAGCAACATAAGTCATATCTGGACCTATTTCGCTGCCGGTGCCAGTGGCACCTCTCCCGTGAACTGTGTGGCACTTACCGCAAGCGTACCCTTCTGAGAAGAAGATGGCTTCTCCTGCTTTGATGTCGCCCTTCATGTAAGGGGTCCAATCCTCAGTAGATTTTATCTCTTCCAAAGAGACCCCTGCCGCTTTCGCTTGTTCCGAGCGGACGTAGCCAACAATCATGTTGATCGCCTCATCAGAAAGTTTGCCACCAAACTTTTGCATTTGGGTCCCTGGAAGTCCATTAAATACGGTCTGGAAGATGCCATCATCGGTCCATCCGTAAAGCCATTGGGGTTTAAAGAGATCGGGGGCTTTGCCACCGCGTGTTTGTGCGGCGTGGCAATTCCAACACATCAAACGGAAGTAGAACGCGCCGTCGATAACGTCTTCGTCATAATTAACATCTCTTGGTGCTGCAGGGGCAATATCCACCTCTAAATCCTGGGCATTTACGGTCGGAAAAAAGAAGAGACTTACACCCAGAAAGAGGAGAAAAATGCACCACGTTATTCGGACGGTAGGAGTTGTAACGTGGGTAGAATACATCATTTCTCTTCGTCCTCCTGAAACGGAGCGAAGTAAGGTAAATAATACTTCTCACAGAGTTCTTTGAGTTCTTCTTCACTCCATTTCTGTTCGATAATTGTGTTAACAACATTTTGAAGTTCGCGTGTTTTTTGTGTTGGTGTCTCTTTGCTAAAAGCAATAGCGATATTCCAACGGAGACGCGCTTCAGGAATGTATTCTTTGACAATCTCTAATTCAGGGTAAGCAGTGTCTGTCTGTTCTGGCTGCTGAATTCGGGAACCCTTTTCAATCAGCCATCCAATATTTGACCAGACATATCCGTAAGCAATTTGACCTTTCTTGAGAGCGTCAAGGACAGCGATTTGTGAGCGATACACGCGGCGATTATATCCCATCTGTCGAAGAACGTCGCTTGCGATAGAACCCGCTTCTGTCCCAATCGTTTCTAACTTAATGTCCTCCAGCGTTTTCGGGGACGCTGGGTTGCTTTTCTGTTTTACCAATATGTAGCCGGTACCAAAGATGGGGTTAGAGAAATCAACGTTTTTTCCCAATTGAATTGCTTCACTCATGGCGCGCTCCTCAATGGGCACTCCGATCACGCAGTCGCAATGTCCACGTATCATGTCAGCGAGCAGACTGTCACGAAGGGTGTTAAGCCAGTGGAGGTCCAACTTAACGCCGAGTTCCTCTGCCAGTAAGTGTGCTATCTCAACATATAATCCAGGAAGTTCGGGATCCGCATTGGAGTAGGGCAGATTTCGGACATCCATACAGACCGTTAAAACGCCCTTTGCCCGAACCTCTTCCAAAGCACTGTCAGCGTTGGCAGTACGTAGCATTAAAATGGGCAATATGAGAAGCGCGATCCACAAAGTGATATAGTGTTTCACGTGGAAACCTCCTTGTGCCGATGGTAACATTATTCAAAGAGCGCGAACACAAAGAGAGTTCCGCCTTGACGAGCATTAACTTCAGCATATTTCACAGCACCTGACGCTATCACAACGTATTGGACACCGTCAAGTTGATAGGTAATTGGGGGGGCGAGAACCCCGGAGCCGGTCTGGAAATCCCAAAGCACTTCACCGCTTTCTGCTGACAATGCCATAAATCTTCCTTCTAAATCGCCAGCAAAAACGAGACCGCCCGCTGTCGTGAGGCATCCGCCCCATTGTGGGAAGTTCGTTTTGTGTCGCCATTTAATCTCACCCGTAGAAACTTCGATCGCACTGATATGTCCCCACATCATCATATCACCGTCTTCGTCTTTCTCCGCTGTCATACCGCTTCCGACGTAGGGCAATCCTTTTATGTAGAAGACGCGCCCTTGATGATAGGAGCCACAGAGTTCCAGTGAAGGAACATAGAGGTAATTTGTGAGTGGATTGTAGGCTGAAGGGGGCCAGTTCTTTCCACCTTCAACACCCGGACAGACGCGGATCGTGCCTTCTTCTGAGGTAGACACGCCGGGTAGGACAGTAGGACGACCATTTTCATCGAGTCCCCCGGTCCAGTTCTGTTCGCAGTAAGTGCTTGCATATAGAAATTTTCCGTTGGTCCTATCAAGCACATAAAAATAACCGTTCCGATTCGCTTGCATCA
>JAPOOP010000658.1 GCA_026713385.1 Candidatus Poribacteria bacterium
CCTTTCGTCAATGAAGGAACAGAACATACAGGCTGCCCTACATTTCTTGTTCCGGTTCCTTGTCTTTGATGCGCTTTGCGTTACGTACGAGTGCTAACAATTCCTTGCCTCGCGTCTCGACTTGCTCCTCGCCTCTTGCAACAACCTCCGGATGCTGCTGTAAGATGCCTTTAAGCGTCTGATGGACGGTCTTCAGACAACCGTTCTTCGCCCAGACACTCTCCCGTAGGATTTCAGCGAATTGTGCGACAGTGGCAGCGAATTGAAGTCCGGGTGAAGCGTCCTCAAATCCGCCTTTAAAGTTTTCAACAAAGAATTTCTCGCCGATCTCTGTTACTTTCTGCGTATCAGGATCCTCATAACGGATGGAAACTTTTGCGAGTCTACCGCTGTCAACACCTTTGTTGAGTTTGACCTCATAGAGTGCGGTGACGCTGTGTCCGGATCCGATCTCTCCAGCATCCGCATCGTCGTTTCGGAAATCCTCATGTTTCATCTGGCGATTTTCATAGCCGAGGAGTCGGAAACTTCTTACGGTATCCGGGTTGAACTTGACCTGGACCTTTGCGTCTTTCGAGATAACCTGCAGGGTACCGGTGAGATTCTCGACGAAGATACGACGTGCCTCGCTCAAAGTGTCAACATAAGCATAATTCCCGTTGCCTTTTTTCGCGAGTGCCTCCATGAGTTCATCGTTATAATTCCCCATGCCGAAACCCACTGTGGGTAAGAAAATACCATCATCAACATAATCTTGAATTTGCTTGAGAAGCACTTTCGGAGATGTCACCCCTTCGTTCGCAACACCATCTGAACAAAGAATTACACGGTTGATACTATCACTCTGTGAGTTTTTGCGGGCGAGTTCATATCCTTCGTGGATGCCATCTTCAACATTCGTCACACCTTCTGGGCATAGAGAATTGATTTTCTCTAAGATGTGTGTGCGATTCACAACGCTGGTATGTGGGAGGACAACTCGCGCATCGGTGCCGTAGACGACAATGCCAATTTTGTCGGAGGGACGGAGTTGTTTGACCAAAAGCCGCAATGCCTTTTTCACCAACCCCAACCGATTTTCATAACCCATTGAACTGGAGACATCAATCACAAAAGTGAGTACCGCATCCTTACGATCAGTGTCTGGAATGACGCGTCCCTGAATTCCGATACGTAGCAACTGGAGTCGCTTGCCTTCACCAAATTTTGAAGGTGCGCCCTCAAGATACAGAGCGAAAGGGTCGTCCGTTGGCGGTGTATAGTCGTAATCAAAAGCGTTGATGAACTCCTCGACCCGCACTGCCTCTGTTGGCGGTAAAGAACCGTCTCGGAGATAGCGGCGCATCACTGAATAAGAGGCACTATTGGCATCCATACCGAACGTTGATTGGTGGTCGTCTTCCGGATCAATAAAGGGGTTCGTGCCATGTCCTTTGAAGAAGACATCGTATAACTGCCGTTTTGACAAGCATCTCCGTTTCGCGTCCTGTTCATCCTGCTGCCAGCGAAGTAAGCGATCCAGTGACCGCCACGGATCAACACCCCAACGATACGAAAGTAGATCGGGGATGTTCAGTCGCCTCGGATTCGGCAAAAACACGCCTACACGGACACGCGGTGCGTGTCTTTCCATGATTGCATCGGCGGCTTGCAACGTCGCCTCGGCGATACCATAATCCGATCCCAATGTCCGATCAAATTCAGGCCGGATCGCACGGGGCAGAATCGTCAGGTAGACATCATAGTGATGTCTACCTCCGGGAAACTTGATCGCGGCGTTCGGGGTCTCATCAAGGAATATAGGCTCGGCATATCCAGTAAAAAACACCAGAAAAACAGAGATTAGCATCGTTAAAACCAAAAATCTGAATTTGGCGGGATAAACAGTAAAACCATTTTTCATTTGTAAAACCCCTTATCTGATCATTTTCGACCCTATACTATAAATCTTATATCCAGACGCATATTCGATTTTTTCTATAAGCAATTTGAACCGAATAGATATACTACCCTTCTGGGGTAAGGGAACGTCTGAGAAACCTTCTTAAAACATTCAACGCTTATTAGTAGCAGCAACTTGAGTTATCTGTAAGAAAATACACTCGCGAAAACTTTGCTCGGAGCGGTCAAAAGCCACTCTATTGTAATTTTTTCAGTTCCGTCTTTTTGCAGACCTATAGTATCGGCGAACATGTATGCCAACGCATAAGGATCTTCAATCATATAGCCACACCCAACCCCCTTTCTTGCTGAATCCATGAACAGCCGTCCTTGGAACCAATTATCTGTATACAAACGATAGGGACTCCCCAAAGAGAGTGGTGAACGTACATCTAAGTCTGGGATGACGCGTCCCTGAATTCCAATACGTAGCAACTGGAGTCGCTTGCCTTCACCGAATTTTGAAGGTGCGCCCTCAAGATGGACAGCGAATGCCTCATCTGCGGGTGAGGTATAATTATAATCAAACGCATTGACGAATTCTTCGACGCGTATTGCTTCTGATGGTGGCAGGATACCCTCTTTAAGGTAACGCCGCATAACTGTATATGAAGCGGTATCTACATCGATGCCAAACGTCGAAAATTTGTCGTCCTCTGTATCAATGAACGGGTTGGTGCCAGCATCTTTAAAGTAGACATCCCCATAAGCAGCACCGTTTGGTGGGTTCAATGCCTCAGTTCGAACAGAATTGAAAGTTGGTTTACGCACCGACGGTTTCGGTGGTTCTTGAACTCGAAATAAAACGACCTCTTGTCCTAAAACACAGCCTAAACCAAAGCAATCACCATGGAGTTCTTTATAACTTGGCTCCACTAAATAGAGTCCGGCAATAAACACAACAGTAATGTGACATACGCCTGAGATCACAAATGCACTTGAAAATTTTTTGATACGCATTGTCTTATACCTCCAAAGTCCCTATAACAGATCCAAAGTTTCACAAGTCTTGCATGGTATATCAGCAATTTGTGTGCCATTTCAGAAACGCCCAATATCGGCAAATCTTCACGGCGTGAAACGGTAAATTGCACAAAATTGTGCAAACGAATTGGTGCATTCCACAAAATGGGGCAGGACTGCAAGGAATAAATAGGTATGCGCGAACCTTAAACTGGCAAACCTCTATAGCCATATCACGCCGCTGGCGTGAGGAGCCATATCACTGCTGGCATTGATAGACGTATTGGAAACCATATCCCGAAAACAGATAGGATGTGAGGTTTTGCTCCAGGGGAGCCATAAGTCTATAGCAGAAAATCATAGCAACCCGGCAAGCCAAAGAAAGTGCTATGTCTGAAAATTGTCCAAAGTGCAGTATATTGTAGGTGGGAGAAGGATATGGTTGTGAAGGTAGGATAACGACAGGTTGCGCGCGTTTTATGAAACGGGCGGATATGGGAGTCCGCCCGTGTAAAGGGTCAATGGGTTAGGATCTGCCGTAAACGGGGATGGCTGCACCGTTGATGATAGTTGCGTCATCAGAAGTGAGGAAGCATATCACTTTGGCAACATCGGTAGGAGCTACCCAGCGATCGTGTTCCTCGTCTGGCATGGATTCTCGGTTAGCGGGGGTGTCCATAATGCTCGGCATAATGGCATTGACATTTACGCCGGAATCCATCACCTCAGCAGCTAACGACTCGGTCAAAGTACGGACACCGCCTTTAGAAACACAATAGGCACTTAAGCCCGCCTCACCTTTTAACCCAGCACGTGCGGAAACGTTAATAATCTTGCCGCAGCCACGCTCTGTCATGTGCGGTATGACTGTCTTGCAACACAGAAAAACCGATTTGAGATTAAGGTTCATCATGAAGTCCCACCTGCTCTCTTCAAGTTCCGCAGTTGGAATCCCACCGACAAACCCGCCAACGATATTCACCAATACGTCCAGCGAACCGAATTTGGATACGAATTCCCCGACGGTTTTCTGAACCTCGGTTTCCTCAGTAACGTTCGCAAAGAGGAAGGTGACATTTTCAAAGAGGTCTGGATTGAACTCTTTGAAACGTTCAACCTCATTATCAAACAGATACGTGACAGCGACGTTGTCGCCTTGGGCGAGATAGGCTTTGGTGACGGCACTTCCTAATATACCGGTGCCGCCAGTGATGAGTACGTTGCGGTTCTGTTTTGTCATTTTTTGTTTTCTCCACTTTGCCTATTGGTAGTCTGTATCCTAATATTACTACGGAATTCACGGTCCTGGAGCGTGTCGGAAACGTAGATACGCTCATCGTGTCGTTCTTGTTCTTTGAAGTCGTTGTAAATTGCACGAGGATCGTAGTTAAATTTCGCAGCGTGTGCTTCTCTGATTTTACGAATTTTATCCACAATTGGGTCACATTTATTACACATTTTAATCATCCCCCATTAATTCTTCAGGAGTACAAATGATAATTGGCTCATAATTCGCTTTGTGACAAACAGCATTGATACGCGGACGCATTGTTGCATTAACAATGTGTCGGAAGTTCCAAGACACTAAGTATTCAACCTCACTTGCTGTTGTTGCAATAGCTATATGGAGAGCATCCTCAAATGCTGTCAATGGTATCGCCCCCTCATCCACCAAGTTTTCAGCTAAAACTAACGCATTTTCAGAAAGTTCCAACGTAGTTATTGTATCTAGCACATCAAGCCTTGCTTTCACCTCTTCTGGATTGCCCTGCCTTGCTTCTTGAACAACTAACACAGAAGCAACTAAGTCGAATTTGTTTTGGCAGTTCTGCCACCAGTCACGCGTTACCAACTGACGCGCTGCAATTTTCAAATTCTGGCTAAACTTTGACGTAAAATAACTCAGAACTGATGTATCAATATAGACTTGCGGTTTAACTTCAGATAACACGGTATCATTCCAATTTTGTGTGCAGCAGGTAAGTGCCTTTCTTCTATATAATACCAATACCGGGGCGGTTTGGTAGTATCAATTTACCCTTATCAAGGGTTACACCGGTGTACGGATCGTTGGCAATGAGTAGATGACCATCCAAATCCGCATAGTCCACGAGAGGTGTCAAGTGCGCAGCGGCGGTGATACCGAGCGAACTCTCTATCATACAACCCAACATAACGCTCAAGCCGTGTGCGCGAGCCACGCTTATCATCCGGTATGCCTCAAGCAATCCACCACACTTGACGAGTTTGATATTGATACCGTCGACA
>JAPOOP010000520.1 GCA_026713385.1 Candidatus Poribacteria bacterium
TATAAAAAATGATACAGTTGCACCAGGTCAGTTTCAGTTATGGCGAACTTAGCGTGCTTGAGAAGGTGAGTTTACGCGTGGAGCGCGGCGAATTTGTGTTTCTCGTCGGTCCAAGTGGTTCTGGCAAGACAACGCTATTGCGTCTGTTATATGCTGATTTAGACCCAATAGGTGGTGACCTGAGTGTAGTTGGACAACAACTTGCGAAGTTGGACAAAGTCAGTCTACCCTATTTTCGACAGAAGATAGGGCTCGTCTTTCAAGACTTCAAGTTCATAGAAGACAAGACGGTTCGAGAAAATTTGGCACTGCCCCAGCGGCTGGTAGGGACCCCAACGCAGTTGATTAAGGAAAATGTCGATAAGCTTCTGAATCAGATGGGGCTATATCACCATCACAATGCGTTCCCATCAGAAATATCTGGCAACGAGCGACGCCGCCTTGCTATAGCGAGATCGATTATCAACAATCCTTTGTTGCTGCTTGCGGATGCTCCCACAGAAGGTTTAGATTTGCGCCTTTCGCTTGAGGTGATGGCACTTCTTGATGCGCTTAACTTTCAGGGGATGACTATTTTCGTCTCCACGAGTGATCGAACACTTGCTGAGAAATGTAATAAGCGGATTATTGAACTACGGGATGGTGGCATCCATTGAGTGCCTGTGCCGCCGCGCCTCTAAATTGTTAGACAAGGTTTCTGCGCCGTACTACGGTTCGTTTCCATTTTCGCGAGTGTAAAAAATACACGAAAAATGCGTTATCACCTTAAGAATGCCATATCCCATATAACCCGTGCCGGCAGTGCAAGTGTGATGAGTTTTTTTGCCATCGGTTTCATCACTGTCTTACTTGCTACTTTACTGTTGAACCATTCGTTTATACTACAGCAGTCTGAATTTAAAAGCCACGCCCCTACCCTTATCGCGTTTCTAAAAGATACTGTTGATGAGTCTGCTGGTCGTACCTTGGTGAGCCAGATAGAGAAAAATGGGCAAGTGCTGGCTGTCAATTATGCTTCAAAGACAGAAAGCCTCGCCCGCGGTGAAACCCAGTTTCAGGATTTGGGTATCCTCATTAAGGAAGCATTCGCAGAGACCAGAGGCGTAAATCCATTTCCAGCATCCCTCAAAATTTATGTGGACGAGGACTTGATAACGCGTAAAACTTTAGAGCAGATTGTATTGGGCATTAAAGCTCACAGCGAAATTGAGGATGTGCTCTTGACGGGGCAGGGTCAGTTGAAGGATCGTTTACGTGATTCAGAGCGCACGACTTTCATCGCCATCGGAATAACAGTTGTCGTTATCTGGTTCATCATCGGTTCTGTTATCAACAAAACAGCGATTGCCCGTGCAGAGGAGATCGTCCTCATGAAACTCCTCGGCATGTCCCGCCATTATCTCCTGACCCCTTTTATTGTTCATGGGCTTTTCCTTGGTGGTCTTGGCGCATTGTGTGGACTTGGTTGCTTTTACGGAATGTTTTATATATTCAAATCTCAATTAGGACCGGTCGATTTCCTTACTATTTATCAGTCTATTCTGATTGTTGTTGGTGAAATGGTAGTTGGGTTCCTTGCCGGTTTTGTCGCGCAACGGAAGTTTGCGTAGCAGTCCATACCTACTACGCAAGCGCAACTAACGGGCGCGCTGGATATACGGAACGGAACATTTTTGGCTTTTATGCTCTGATCGAACCGCAAGGAAAATTAAAAATATGACAAATCGTGACATCAGTGCTATATTCCAAGCCATTGGGTCTCTCCTACAAATTCGTGATGAAGATGCTTTTCGCTCTCGGATTTATGAACGAGCTGCGGATATAATTGAAGAATTCCCCGATGAATTGGTTTCCAAAGATTCCCAACAAAACACACCGGGTTATAATAGGGAAGCAGTAGAGAGACTCCGAGCCACACCGGGTATTGGGAAAGCCATTGAAGACAAGACTGTTGAAATGTTGGAAACCGGACGCTGCAAATTCTATGATGAACTTGCCGCAGAAATGGGAACAGAGATCCTTGAATTGCTCAATCTCCGAGGGGTCGGTATAAAAACCGTTGGAAGATTCTATCGCGAACTCGGGATCAGAAATCTTGAGGATCTCCGAGTCTTGATTGAAAGCGGACAGCTGAGGAGAATGAAGGGCATCGGACGGAAAACGCTCCGGATGATAACGGAGAGTTTGGCGTTTCAGGAAGAACAAAGGAATAAACGTCCGCTATGGCGAATTTTACCCACTGCCCAAGACATTTCCAATCATCTGACGCTATTGATAAATGATGGCTGGATAAAACGCTACCAATGGACAGGTGATTTACGGCGGCATGAAGAGGTATGTCAAAGTGTAGAATTGATTGTTGAATGTGAAGACGAAGGCACGTTTCGGCTTGAAAGCGGTGTCGTGCCCGCGCTGCTACAGGCATTTCTTGAGCCACTAAACGCTATTATAACGCCGCAGAACCCGATTGTTTTCAAAACGGACAGCCAAATTCAGTACCTATATGACCGAGACAGCCGGTCTCTTATTGAAGACAGTCAGTGCGAACCGACAGGTGATGTGCGCGACACGCTACCTGTGATTCAATTCTATATTGACCGCGATTTTCCGGTATCTGTCTATCTGTGTACTGCTGCTACCTACGAAGCGATCCTTTTCTTAACAACCGCGACAGACACGCACATTGACGCGCTTTCTGATAACAATTTTCTGAACCCGACTGGCTTTTGGCACGAAACGCGTGATATGACGGAAGCGGAAATATATGAAAAACTCGGTCTCTCGTATATTCCGGCGGAACTTCGACAGGACGGTGCTTCGGTCATAGCCGCTAAAGAGGGTGCTCTGCCAACTCTCGTTGAGTTCAGCGATTTGCGTGGCGACTTACACGCACATACCAATTCGAGTGATGGACGACATACGCTCCAGGATATGGTGGCGGCGGCGAAAGCAGAGGGGCTTGAGTACTTCGCTATCACCGACCATTCTGTCTCCTCTACCGTTGCAAACGGCTTGGATCGAGAGAGGCTTCTGGAACAGGTAGTGCGGGTTCGAGAATTGGATGCAGAGGTTGAGGGTATCACAATCCTCGCAGGTTCTGAGGTAGATATTCGACGGTACGGTGAGTTGGATTATCCTGATGAAGTTTTAGCACAGCTTGATATTGTCGTTGCGAGCGTTCACAGCCATTTCACACTCTCCGAAGCAGAGATGACACAGCGCATCGTCCGTGCGATCGAAAATCCGTTCGTCAACATCATCGGTCATCCCACAGGGAGATTGCTCGGACGTAGACCAATGTATCCGCTGAATATTGAGGAGATTATTGAAGCTGCTGCAGAGAATCAAACGGTTTTGGAAATTAACGGCTCGCTGAGCCGATTGGACCTTGATCCTGAATTTGTGCGTATGGCAAAAAAAGCGGGTGTGCTATTGGCAGTCAACACCGATGCACATGACATCGGGCTACTCGCGCGCCGCCAATCAGGGTTGAATGTCGCCCGTCGTGGGTGGTTGACAAAAAACGAAGTCATCAACACATATACCTTAGAAGAGTTACACGAGAAATGTAATATCGGCTAAGAATAGTTATCAGCAAAGAAGCAGTCGGAAACCGTCAGCGGAAGACACAAGTGTAACCGAGCGATTTTCGTTACCATACGCTTCTTTACTGACGGCTGATGGCTATTCCGCAAGTTGGGTCAAATGCCAATTTGGATCCTCTAACGCCTCGTAGACGACCCCACCCTCCACGTTGTTAGGCATCGGAAGTCCCAATAGGTAGCAGAGCGTCGGTGCGACATCGACGACGCGTACCTGCCGCTGCAATGCTACCCCTTGTCGAACCCCAGCACCCGATAGAATGAATGTAGAATGCTGACCACCGATGCCGAAGCTCACAGAGGGTAACTGTTTGCCGTGCGCACCGTCGAACTCCGGTCGCAGTGCATAGACGACATCGCCGACCAAATCTCCGTGTAAATTAAACATCTCTGCGTCCGCCCGTGTCACGGCTAAGGTAAAGGGGTGTCGTCCGGTTTTTTCGTCCTTATAGGTATGCAATGCTGCGATGAGTTCACGCTGCGTTGCTTCATAGTCCTCAGGTGCCACGATGCCATTCGGTTCACGTCCGGCTAAGTTAATGAAGATATGCACTAATCCGACATTGATTGCCCGTGTTTTCGTCCAGTCTATTGCCCCGTTTCCGTCTTTAACGATGAATCCTGTCTCTTCGAGCACCGCTTCGATGTCTACGGCACGGAATTGATTTGGGGTGCCGCCATGGTCGGAACAGACGAGAATTACGGTATCTTCATCCGCTTGTTCCATCAGTTGTCCAATCATCCGATCCACAGATTCATACGTTCGCCGTAACCCCTCGCGACATCGGTGAATTGTCTCAGGTGCTGCGCCACTGATTTCATCTGCTTGGCTGAGGAAGAAATGACTGGCGTAGTCCGGGGCATGGCTTTCCACCATTAGGATGTCCCAATCGTTGTTTGTTGCGAGGTGAGTTGCGACATCTGCGAGACGTTGATGATGGTAGTCTAACACCTCGAAATAGGTATCATCGTCCATTTGTCCAAGCGCATCGCGAGCCGGATTTTGAAGGAATGAACCGATTTCAGTGTCAATCGTGGTAGCGATTGCCTCTGGCATCGTGTATCCTTTTCTCGGCCAAATCTGTGGGACGAAGAGTTCAAAAGCGTCCGCTGTTGGGGTGAGCGTCACGAGTTTCATTCGGACGTAACCTTCCACTTCAGCCGCTTCGATTTCAAAAGTATCCAGCCACCACTCGCTCCATTCACCGGGACCCAGATCTGCAACGGTGTCGTTTCCAGAGCGGCTTCGACAGATCCGTACTCGGTCATAGCCGTTATCACCGGAGGCGTAAATCAATCCATAAAACGGTTTTGGGATACGTGTTTCATCAGAGGCTTCCTCTTTAGAATAGACTGAAGGCATTACGTCTTCTCTGCCACGCGCCAAAGGTTGAATGGTGAGTTCGACCTCTCGCACCGGTTCTGTGGAATCAGGCAGGGCATCCCATGCTTCGTTGTCAACCGGTTCAATGGTGACCGGATCGATGTGTTGAACCCCCTGTAATGCACTCGGATCGAGGGTCTCGGGATCCCGCTGTCCGCCGATAGGGCGCGCTGCCCATCTTCCTGCGACAAAGAGATGATACCCAGCGACTTGATGATGGTTCGAGACCCCCGGTCCAGTTCCTTCGATCTGAATGCCAGTCTTGACGGTGGGGGGCCAAGACATTTCCCATTTCACCAAAATCGGTTTTCCACCTACCCGTTCTACGAGGTTCCAGAGGTATTCGGATTGACATAAGCCTGTGTTAATACCCCACACTGTTTTATCGAGGCGTTCTCCGACAGCACGGATGTTAAAATCCATCACCTTATGTGTGCCGGGCCATGAGCCGGTAGAGAGTGCTGTCCATCCTGGCGGTGTCAATGTCGGGAATACCCCGATCATTGGTCGGTAAACACCTGTTTGGGCTAACTTCGCCATATTCGGGGTGTGTCCCCAATCAATCATGTTTTTGACCAGTTCCATGCTCGCGCCGTCCATCCCGATAATGATTGCGCGTTTTGCAGGAGCACTTTGCGTGCGCTTTGCCATAAGATTTCTCCTTGTTTGTTAAGGGACACGTTGAATATAGATGTCGTAGTCTTGTCCACGCGCATCGCTCCAGACGACGATTGCCATGCCGCTGTCTGTAGATACAGCTTGCGGTGTGATTTGCTCTTTCGGTGCGTGACAAACAGGGATACCGTTGATTTCCCAAAGTGGTTTTCCATCGGCATCAAGCCGTTGCGCGTAGATTGCATCCTCAGTCGAATCCCCGAAGTCTTCGCGATAATCCAGCCAATAGATGATGGATTCCCCTGCCTCACCAGTAGACACGATTTGCGGGAGACGTTGAACTCCCGCGCCAGTGCAGACAGGCATACCGCCCTTTTGGAACTGGGCATTTTCGTCGTTCCACAGCATTTCACCGTTTCTGTTGATACGTTGGGCATAGATGTCAGCAAAGATATCCCGTTCGTCCCACCATGCGGCGATGAAACCACCATCCCCATCAGGAATACAGTAGGGTTGCTGTTGGTTGACACGCAGTTCACAGATTGGGATGCCGTCCTTTTCCCATAGCGCGTTTCCTTCAGCAGTTATGCGTTGGGCGTATAGCTGCGCGCTCGTATAAAAATTCGGGTCATTACGATAGTCCGACCAGACGAAGAACACACCGCCATTTTCATCGCTGACGGCAAATGGAGCACCTTGGTTACCGGTTGCTGTACAGACAGAAACTGGACCATTTTCTGCGTCATCAGCCGAATTCCATATAGGATTGCCGTCTGCTGACAAGCGTTGCGCGAAAATGTTCCAATCCGGAGTGCTGATGTCCCACCATGCAAAAATAGCACCGCCTTGCCCATCGGCTATTAGAACCGGGTCATACTGATCCCCTTCACCGCTGTAGACTGGAACACCGTTCGCTTCCCATAACGGTTTTCCAGTGCTGTCAATTCTTTGGGCATAAATATCTTGATTTCCGTTCCGCCAATCCTCCCACGCAACGATTACACCACCTTTACCGTCAGCGATAGCGTTCAAATCGTCTTGCAACGTTGGATGTGTACAGACCGGTATACCTTCGGGGTCCCACACTTTGTTTCCGTTTGCGTCGATGCGTTGTGTGTAACTATCCTGATTACCGTGACGAGTGTCCCCCCAAACGAGGATAGCACCGCCCTCGTTATCGTTGATAATTAGGGGCCAGCTTTGCGAGGAGGGTAGGTCGCAGATTGGAATACCATTTGCTTCCCAATAAATGTCGCCTGTTGCACTGATTCGCTGTGCAAAAATATCACGATTCGCGTGCCGAGCGTCACTCCACGCTACAATAGCCCCACCTTGCCCGTCGGTGATGAGGGCAGGGAAGTGTTGTTCATTCTGCGCTGTGCATAACGGGAGATTTTCTGTTGATGAAGGGGACCATTCCGCACCTGTTACATCTATCAAAACAGGCACCGAGAGAATAACAAGCGCGAGGCACGTTCCGAGCCGCAGAAAAGGGAGAGGATTCAAAAGCGTACCGACAGCATCACAGATAGACTGAAGAAGATA
>JAPOOP010000565.1 GCA_026713385.1 Candidatus Poribacteria bacterium
AGGACGTTCTGCATTACCTGAAAATGATGTGGTCCGCGCACACAGACAGCAACGATGTCTAAATTTTCACTTTCAAGCATCTGTGTATCTGTTTCGTAGTAGTTTATGGAATTGTCTGGGAAAGCGGGTCCCCACACCTGTTGAAACTCCGTTTGGCGTTCTTGGGACATGTCCGCGACTGCGACCAATTCGGTTGTCTCACAAAAACGGATGCCGCCTGTGTGGCAATAGGGATAAGCGTCATCTGGCGTTGAATAACGGGCGGCGATACTGCCCAATCCGATGATACCGACACGATACATTGAAGTTGCTCCTTTTTCGAGGGTTGTTAATGAGGATAGCACGAATGCGGAAAATTGACAAGTTTAACAGGAGGGTTGGCGTGGTTTGGTTTCTTTACTTCGTTGTACGTCTATGTTGCTTCAGCTTACCCCACACGATTGTCCGTGTATTCGCAGATGGAGAAACAGCGAGGAAACCGGAGGGCACCCATACGGGGCTGCATCCGTAAATTGTTGTATCGGTTGAATTTACGCTACAACCTATTGTAAAATAGATATACGACTTGTGCCAGTTCGGGCAAGAGGAAGAACCAATAATAAACTGAAACTTACTAAACCTATGCGCTTGCGGGGCGTGTGTACTGAGGAATCATCACATATCTTATGCGACTTTTAATACTATCAATCATTCTCATTTTTTGTGTCATTGGTGCTTCCGTGTCCGAGGATCCGTGGTTGTGCGGGACACCTCTCCTGCATCAAGAGCATATCAATCAGCAGCCTCCAGAAGACATTCCCGCCGCACCTGCTGCCCCTGTCCAAATCGGACACGTAGAGCGACTTTTTATTCACATTCCTGAGACAGAGGTAGCAGCAACCTGTATTGCCAAGAGTGAACACCTCTATGTCTATGTTGACAATGCAGTGCGAGATCTGTTCACGGATGCCGAAGCTGCTGCCGTAGCAAGAGAATTTGACAACCGCATCTATCCGGACGTTCGCAAATGGATGGGAACTGAATGGAAACCGGGACTCGACAGAGACAACCGCATTACCTTGCTGATGCACGATGTCGGCATGAACCAATCTGGAGCGGACTACGGTGGCTATTTCTCACCCACCGATCAGTTGCCCACACTGCCGAACAGTAACCGTCGCGAAATGCTCTATATGGACGTTTACCAGTTCAGAGAACGGGATCGACATACTTTCTATAGTAGCCTTGCACATGAATTCGCACATCTCATCAATTGGTTCCAGAACGGCGGGACCACCGATCAGCGGTGGTTAGAAGAAGGCACAGCAAGCTTCGTTGAATGGGCAGTTTACGGCACTGTACATAACATTTTTGTTGATGGTTATCTGGCAAATCCGAGTATCTCGCTTGCTTATGCGAACACGAGAGATACCTATTACGGTGGGACTTTCATGCTCATGCTTTACCTCTATGAACAGTATGGGGGACCGGAACTCATCCGCGGCATCATAGAGACAGACGCACTCGGTGAACAGGCGATTGATGCCGCCTTGGAAGGTGGTGGAAGGAGTGACAGATTCCCTGAAGTCTTTCTGAAATGGGGGTTTGCGAATTGGGTGAATACACAGGCTCAAAACAAACAACTCGGCTACACTTCCTTGCGTAACCGAAAGGTGAGTGCGGTTGCGCCGCGTGTCCGCAGTTACCCGAACGAGGCGAATAATATTCCCATCGACCAATGGGGTGCACACTATATTGTTTTTCAGAATCTACCCGAAACCTTGGATCTATCAGTGATCGGCAGTGGCTCAGGAAATCTTTACGCGACAACACTTTATCAGCCGTCCAACGGACGTCCGGTTGTTACACCGATCCCATTTGACACGAAAAATAGGGGACATCTTCGGCGAGAAGGACTCCTGCGCGACGGTGAGATTGTGCTAATGGTAACGGCAGATGTCCCACAGACCTTCCGCTATGTCGTTGTGGATATGCCCGCCGCCAACAATGTTGATGCAGTAGATGTCCCACGCCAGCGTGTGTCGGACACTTCTCCTGACGCTGTAACCCACGCCCTTGACAATCTCGCCCAACAGAGTATTTCGACTGCGAATCTTACACCGGAAACGCAACTTGAACCGAGGGCGCAAATTCATCTTGCAAGCGATTATACCGATGTTGCAATCGGTGGTCCGAATGCCTCATACCTTTACGCGGCGAGCGATTGGGGACTTGAAATCTTCACGTTGATAGAACCGACACAACCCGTCCGAATCGGTGAGATTGCCACGCCGGGCAGAGCGCGATCTGTTGCCGCTGACGCAGACACCGCTTACGTCGCTGACGGTGCCGCAGGTATCCAGGTTATCAATATCGCGGTCCCGGGCAAACCGAATATTGTAAAGACGATCAGCGGATTCACAAATGTACACAGAGTTCGGGTCGCTGATGACCAACTCTACGTGCTTGATCGTGAGCGTGGAATGCTTGTTTTCAATTTACGGGATGTCCACAATATGCAAGTACCCCGACCCCGACGTTTCTTCCGCACTGCAGGCACACCGATCAATGTTGCCATCCAGGACGGTACTGTCTATTTCAGTGATGATAGACATGGGCTTATTATTCTCGATCCAAGTCCATTCGGTAATTTTGTTGTGCGCGGTGTTGTGCCAATTTTATCCACTGCCCATGAAATCGCAGAAACAAGAGGGACAACCCACGCCTATGTCGCCTCAGGCAACCTCATCTTGGTGGACGTTACCGATGACGAAAATCCTGAAATAGATTTCCGCCTTAATACGCCAGGACTTGCAACAGGTATTCAATTCCGTAACGACACCGTCTATCTTACAGACAGGCAAACAGGACTCCATATCATCAATGTGCGTAACCGACAACAGCCACGACGTATTGCCACACAATCTACATCTGGCAATGCAACCGATATAGTCCTCAGAGATACACTCGCATATATCGCTGATGGAAAGGGCGGAATCCAAACAATAGACGTAAGCGAATCAGAATCGCCGAAATGGTTACATCGGTACGCATCTGATGGCACAGCTTATGGAGTTGACGTTGTTGAGACGGTGTCGGGAGAACGAACCGTCTACGTTGCAAATGGTGTAGGTGGATTGAAAACCCTCGAATTTACGACACCTTATCAGGGCAGTGTGACAAAAAGGCTGCCGTTGTCTACGAATATCATCACCTCTAACAACCAGTTTGAAGCTGCAAACTGCACCAAAATTCGCGTCCAAAACGGGCACAGTTTTGTTGCGACTGAGACAGGAATGTACGTTGTCAATCTCGCGACAGATACGATTGCAGCGCATATTCGGACAACTTCACCTGTTTCGGACATCGCGTTGCACGAAGGCTACGCTTACCTCTGCGCAGGATCCCTAATTGTTGTTGATAGCCGGGTCCCTCAGCAAAGTAGCATCGTATCCAGCCGTGACATGCTGGGGAGTGCCTATCGTGTGGTAGTCGATGCCGACTCACCCACACACGCCTACGTCGCCGCTCTTGAAGGAGGGCTGCACGTTTTCGACATTACAGGACCGGCAGTTCCGCGTCTGGTCGGAAGCTACGCTACGCAAGGAAATGCCACAGGTGTAGCGCTCGCGGATGAACGTGCTTACCTGTTGGATAGTGGTATCGGTGTCGCAGTGCTGGATATGTCTGAACCGAACAACCCAAAGTTGCAAGACGTATACGAGAACGATGCTCTCCCCATCGATGCGACAGTCAGTGGCAACCATCTCTATCTACTTGATAGCAATAGCGTTCAGGTTATTGACACACGTACCTTGACAGCCACTTCAAGTTTTCGCGAACTCAGGTTTCCGTTTGAGTTGAAATTGGTAGGAAGTGCTCTCTACATCGCGGATCTGTATCAACTTCGTATTTTTCGAGTGCACATAGAAGGCTATTCACTGGCTGTGGAAGAACCCACACAATCTGACTGGACTCCTAACGCCGTTAAGCCTACGTTAGTCAACCGTTTAAGCCAAAACTTTCCCAACCCATTTAACCCAGAAACATGGATCCCGTATCAACTCGCCTCAAATATGAACGTATCCCTTCATATTTACGATGCTCAAGGGAAACACATCTATTTTAAAGCACTTGGCTATCGCAAGGCAGGTTCACATACAGCCTATTGGGATGGTCGTAACACTATCGGTGAACCTGTTGCGAGTGGTGTATATTTTTACACACTTCACACTGGAACTTTCCATGCGACTCGGAAAATGCTCATCAAGAGATGAATTTTCTACACTTGTTGCGGACAATTATTGTGGTCCAGAAAACCATCCTCATCCTTTAAGTTACTTCCCAAACAACCGATGAAAAAAATTTTGTAACGCCACTGCACAAAAAACGTTAAATTGCTTAATCCGACACTATCTATTAAACTCATGTTCAGTCTTATTATATACGTTTAAGAGATTTTCACGTAAGAGATTTTCAAGGAGAAGCATAACATGTCCAGGAACAACGTAACAGGTCGTTTCCGAGATATTGAGATAGCATTTAGCGTTGAAGGCACTCGCGCCTATATGAGTGTCCGGAACCTGATTGACAACGAAAGACAAGTGCGCGTAATGTATCAGAAATTAGCCATGAGTGGACTTGCCAATTGGCGGCAGTTTCAGTTAACCAGCACACCTGTCTTGCTTCGCCTGCCAACGGAGGTTCTCGAAGCATATCGTCTCACCTTTTTTGTTGATAATGCAGATCCTATTTCCACGCGTATCGAAAAAATATTGGCAGAATTGGACGAACTTAGAGTTGAACTGCCAGCGAAGGATCCAGTAGAGTACCCCGTAACTGCGTCTGATATACCCTCTTTGAGGAACCATAGCGACATAAACGAATATACCGCTCTCGAGCCCAATGTTGCTACAACATACCAAGTTGAAAAAGTAATCGTTCCTCGTGAGCCTACGCCCGTCGAAGAACCTGTTAAAAAAGCAGTCGTTTCGCACGAACCTGACCTCGCAGAAGAAGATGTGATCCCGAACGATCCGGACGTACATAACACCGCAGAACCGGCACCGCCAATCGCCTTTGAAGACGAACAGGAACCGACAGAAAAATCCTCACCTGTACATATCCTGCCTAAATCACCGGCAGTCAATGTAGACAATAACCTTGAGTTTAAAATCACAGTCCCTTCCGTGCCAGCAAGTGCGCTTGCCAAGCAACGCAAATCGCAGGCGATAACATCATCCTCTACTGCCGGCAGAGCCGCTTCAAGACAGAAAAGGAAAGGAATTTTGGGGCAGTTTGCGCAAGCGTTGGGATTTCCTGCTGACGGAAGACGTGACAAGGCTTACTATCAGGCAAGAGGCGAAGCGATTCAAGACGATTTTCAGGATAAACTCTCCAAGTTAGAGAAGGATTACAATGAAGGTTATGGGCTCGATCTCAATGATTGGGATGCAGAGACGCTCTGTGAAGAGGAAACTGCAATTTTGTTGCTTAATCTCATGGTCAACGAGGTGACCGCATGGCAGAAAGAGACCGGACGTGCTACACCTGAAACCAAACAACTTGTTGAAACGCTTACTGAGGTCGGCTTGCGGCTCAGACAGACGCTCAAGCAGACCCGTGGTATCTCTACACCCTCTCCAACGTTGTTTCCTAATCTCCTCGCCGAAAACGAGCGCGACGTGGAGAAAATTCAGAACGAATGCGATGCATATCTCTACCGCTTCGCGAAAAAGTTAACCGAGCAGGAAAAGAAACTCGCCGCGAAGATTGAGGTGATCGTTTTCAAGAAGTTCCTCATCGAGTTCATCCGCGATTTTCTTTTTGTTGAGATCACCAAAAACATGCAGAGTAACGCGTTACCCAAACGTCTCACTTGGTTTTTAGATCTTGTTGATTCCGAAGTCATTCCGATTGAAATCGGGAAAACGAAGGTATCGTCTAACCACCACAAGGCAAAAAGTGCCTGCGTCAGTGAATTTGAGTCAGGAACCATCGTTGAGGTCGTCACACCAGGCTTACAATCCAAAGATGGAAAACGGGTCAGTCAAATGGCTGTCGTTATTGAAGCGGAGTAAAGAGATGCAGACCAGTTCGGACGTAATTCAGAAAGTTTCACAGATACCACAGGTGGACCTCGGTCACTTCCCGACACCGCTTGAGGAATGCCCACGACTCTCTGAGGCACTCAGAGGTCCGCGCATTTTCATCAAACGCGAAGACTGCTCGGGTTTGGCATTTGGCGGAAATAAGGTACGACAACTCACCTTCACAATTGGTGATGCTGTTGCACAAGGTGCCGATACAATTGTACACGGCGCGGCATCGCAATCGAATCACTGCCGACAGGCCGCCGCCGCTTGCGGTAAACTTGGACTCAACTGCTACTTACGTCTCGCACGTGACCACAAGAGTATTCCGCAAGGGAATCTATTGTTAGGTAAATTAGCAGGTGTCGATGTTGAGATTGTTGATGTCCCATTTGGACCCGAATTAGACGTCGTAAAATACGAATTGGCGAAAAAACTGGAGTCAGAAGGGATGAAACCTTACGTCGTCGCGGGACCGCGCTCAACTCTGCTCGCCGCTGTCGCCTTCACATGGTGCATCGCTGAAATTGCACAACAGCAAGAGCAATTAGGTATTGATGCCGATTGGATTTATACGGCTTCCGTAGGCGGTACACAGGCAGGTCTTGTTCTCGGCACCAAAACGCTTGGGCTGAAAATGAAGCCATTTGGCATTGCGCCGATTGTTTGGGAGAATAAACTTGAACGTATGCGCACCGCTGCGAACAGTGCCGCAGATACCCTTGGACTCAACACACAGATTGTGGATGCAGATATTCAGAACACAGATGACTATATTGGAGAGGCTTACGGTTATCTCACCCCGGAATGTATTGATGCCCTCAAACTCGTTGTCAAAACAGAGGGTATTTTTCTCGACCCCGTCTATACCGCCAAAGCGATGGCATGCCTTATTGACCACATCCAACAGGGCAAACTCGGACGCGACGATACCGTCATTTTCCTTCACACAGGTGGCACCCCCGCACTCTTCGCATACCATGAGGAATTAGTCGCCGATCTGTAGTCTCAATCTCCTTCCTTAATAATTTCTCCAAATGGAATGTCATAGAAATCGCCTTGACACGCACGACAGTGCTTGTTATACTATCATCGCAACACGTAATAAACCGCTCGTACGAATGAATTATGAACGAACTGAAGTATCCATTTCTTATGAGCATATTGCCCCCTGAAGAAGGCGGAGGTTATTTAATTGAATTCCCTGACCTACCAGGGTGTATGTCTGATGGGGAGACCATTGAAGAAACAATAGAAAATGGAAAGGATGCTGTTTTCTGTTGGATAGAAACCGCGAAAGAGTTTGGTGATGAAATTCCGGAGCCCGGTTCCATTGATCGCCTTTCTTTCCAGCGAAAATCATTCTCAGTAACCTCTGTCCATGCTCAAAATGAATATAATGATGCGAGTTCATAGGAGAGGATTTAAAATATGTCCTATATCTACCGTTTTGATAATAATTATTCTGTTGAGCCTAGCGAGAACTACTATAAGCCTAGTGAGAATCTAGAGAAC
>JAPOOP010000528.1 GCA_026713385.1 Candidatus Poribacteria bacterium
GCATTCAAAGATTCTTGGACGTTAAATGATTTAGATAGCGCGTGGCACGGTGAGCTCGCAGAGAAAGCACCCGACCTTTATCACGCCATCAGTACTGCTGAATTCAGTCACGGAAAGTCCATGAAAGCCTATCTGATTATGATGGGTATCCGGATGCTGGAGATGTATCGAATCCTGAAATCGACAGGAACCATCTATCTCCACTGCGATGATAATGCAAGTCACTACCTAAAAATAATGATGGACGGCATTTTCGGGAGAGATAATTTTAGGAATGAGATTGTTTGGCAAAGGGCAGTCACCAGCAAGGGGAATCTCAAAAAAGGACTGGCGCGAGATTCTGATCTCATCCTCCGGTATACAAAAAGCAATGATTTTGTATGGAATCCTGATGCTGTCACGATCCCCTACAATATGGAGGATCTCGACGAAAAAACCAAACGTCAATACTATTACGTTGAACCCGGCACCGGACGACTCGTTTCGCATACCTCTATAACCGCTCAGACCCAAGCCCCCGATTCTCATCTCACATACGAAGTAATGGGAGTCACCAGAACATGGCGGTGGGCGGAATCACGGATGCTAAAGGAGATCAAAGCCGGACACGTTGTGCAAACGCGACCTGGAAACGTTCCCCGATATAAACGGTATCTTGATGAACAGAAAGGCAAAACGCTAAACAACATCTGGGTAGATATTCCCAATTTAACGGCACGAAATAAAGAACGTATTGGGTATCCGACACAAAAGCCGATCGCTTTGTTAGAGCGAATTATTCGTGCGAGCAGCAATTCCGGGGATATAGTGCTCGACCCTTTCTGCGGGTGTGCTACCACATGTATTGCCGCAGAACGCCTACAACGGCACTGGATAGGTATTGATTTAAGCCCTAAATCTTTCAAACTGGTCAAACTGCGCCTTGAACAACACGATATTATCGAGAAGATTATCCACCGAAAAGGTAACCCTAAACTTTACCAGCAGGGTCGAACCTGTAAGCACACGCTATTTGGACTTCAGGAAGGCAGATGCAATGGCTGTCAAATGTTATCGCCATTTCGCAATATGACAATCGACCCTATTGTAGCGAAATCCAAAGGAGGCACCGATACTCCTGATAACCTTCAGTTGTTGTGTGGCGCGTGCAAATTGATGAAGGGACACGGCACACAGGACCAGCTGATTCAGACGTTGAAAAACGAAGGAATTCTCCTATGAAAAAGCTTATGAAATCTCCAAAGTCTGTTAAGGTCGTGGGTAAACTGATAACAGCTGTCACGCTGATATTCTTTGTAACACACCTAACAGCGGCGGCAAAGCGTGATAAACAGTACGTCGCCAAACAAATTACCAATCTCAAGGTAGACGGCAATCTCGGTGAATGGGAACGTGCCGAAGCCGTTGCTTTTGATGAACTGAAAGATGTGGGGGCAGGTATTCCTAAAGCCAGTGATTTCACGGGACAAGGCAAAGTCGCGTGGAGTGCCAAAGATCCAACCCGTATCTATTTCGCTGTTGAAATCACAGACGACAAACTCCAAGATATTAACCCTCCTGATGCCACTTGGTGGAACGATGACAGTGTCGAATTTATGTTTGATTTTGATAATGGGATGGTCAGAGAGAGCCTTGTTCAGTGGACGCTCGGCGCAAATGGCAAGGACTTATCCGCTGCAGCAGGTAAGGAAAATACCGAATGGGTCCTGGTCAATAAAGGAAACGATTACATCTATGAAGTTGCTATCGACCCGACGAAGCCGCGTGGCAATCCTCAGTTTGCAAATCCCGGGAAAGGTAAAGATTTCAAAGCGAAAGATGGGTTGACCATCGGGCTTAGTTTCCACGCGAACGATTGTGAGGGTGGTAGCCGCGAGCATCAGATCGGATGGACACCCGGAGGTGCCTGGGATGCCCTCTTCTACGGCGACCTAATTTTTGACGACGAAGTATTAGCCGTTGAGCCTTCAGGTAAACTTGCTTTAACGTGGGGTGCCTTGAAACAGTAAAGTTACAAGCGGATCAAGTGTACCCACAAAGCATCTGTATCGACACTATAACTAAGACACCGATCCTAATCAGAAACCGTAATTCGTTCTAATTGCTTGGACGACGCTTGGCGATAAATTAAAAATGCCAAAATCTCACGCCTCTTTTACATCTGGAATTACGCTCCGCGCACTCCTGATTGGTACACTGCTTGTTATCGGGAACGCCTACTGGCTCGCTTATGCGGCGGAGATGATCCAGCCGCAGTTTCTCCTCAACTTCGTTTCACTCTTCTTCAATGCGATTTTCACGCTTTTCGCTGTCATCGGCTTCAACCTCGTTTGGAAAAAACTCTCGCCCCGCAACGCGCTGACGGCGCAGGAACTCCTTGTTATCTATATTATGGTTGTCATGGTATCAACGATTGGCGGTCATTCCATGATGACGTTCCTGATCGGCACACTCGCCCATCCATTCAGGTTTGCGACCCCAGAAAACGAGTGGGCGGACCTGTTCTGGCGTTACATTCCTACTTGGTTCGTTCCTGAGAACAGTGCTTTAGATGACTACTTTGAGGGCGATTCGACCTTTTACCTTGCAAAGCATCTGCGCGGCTGGATAGTGCCGATTTTGGTGTGGACGGGGTTTGTCACACTGCTCTGGTTCACGCTAATATGTCTCAACACCATTATCCGCGTCCAGTGGACAGAGCGTGAGAAGTTAGCTTATCCGATAATCCAACTACCCCTTCGGATGGCACAGGGACGAAAAAGTTTCTACAAAAACGGCATGATGTGGGTAGGCTTTTCGGTTGCCGCATTTATTGAACTTCTCGCAGGATTAAGCCATCTATTTCCGCAAGTCCCTTCTATTCAACTCAACTACTACTCAATCACGCATCTTTTCACGGACAAACCGTGGAACGCTGTCGGATGGGTATCGCTATCTGCCTATCCTTTTATCATAGGCTTGACTTTCTTCGTGCCGTTGGATATTTCGATGTCGGCGTGGTTCTTCTATCTGTTTGGCAAAGCGGAACGGATTGTCCGCGTCGGGATGCTGGGTGAAGGTGAACTCTTTTTTGCGGAACGAGCGGGTGGTGCATGGCTTGCTGTCGGCGTTCTTGCGTTGTGGGGCACTCGGCGCCATCTCCGAGATGTCGTGGTGAATTGCTTCACAAACAAGCAAGCGTTTGACGATTCAAATGAACCGATGCCGTACCGGGTGGCTGTCCTCGGACTAATTTTCGGATGCATCGGACTCACCTTATTTTCGGTACAGGCGGGGATGAACTTGGGCGGCGTACTCGGCTTCATCGTTATTTTCACCTTGATGGCACTCGGTGTGACGCGGGTGCGCGCCGAATTCGGTCCGCCATCGCATGAAATTCTCGCACTGGATCCAGCACGGCTCATGGCAGTGACCTTCGGACCGCGGTTTGTCGGCACCAGTAACCTCACAATTATCTCGTTCTACTATTGGCTGAATCGACTTAACGTTTCGCATCCGATGCCGAACCAATTGGAGGGCTTCAAACTCGCTGAACGTGCCGGTATCAACAGCCGAAAACTCGTCTGGGTGATGATGTTCGCGATCATTATCGGGACACTCGCATCGTTTTGGGCATTCCTCTATCTGCTCTATGACACAGGGGCATTGGCGGTGCACGGGTATGTCGTCGGTATCGGTAACGAGGTATTTGGAAGGCGCTTGCAACGGTGGATTAACAACCCCACCGGTCCAAACTGGGGTGGGACGCAATCTATGGGGATTGGTGCCGGAATGACATGGATACTCTACTTCCTAAGGCACAAATTTATCTGGTGGCCCTTCCATCCGATTGGGTACGTGATGACAGCCGCGGCGTGGGGTGGACTTGCGGATTTCTGGTTCTCTGTCTTTCTCGGTTGGTTGGTGAAGTTCATCATCATCACCGTCTTCGGATTACGGGCACATCAACGCGCAATTCCATTCTTTTTAGGTTTGGTGATGGGCGATTATGTGTTCGTCGGGCTTTGGGCACTGCTCGGCACACTGTTTAATATCCCGACGTACGTCCTCTGGTCGCCTTGACGTATACGCAAAGCTACATTAAACGACATAGGTTAGTTAAAGGAGGTATATCTGAATGTACAACTTAAATGGAAAAGTCGCCTTAGTGACAGGGGCAGGAGGAAAAAACGGTATCGGACGTGCCATTGCGACCCGTTTGGCAAAAGAAGGTGCGGATGTCGCTGTCAACGACATTACCGAACATCCCTACGCCACAGATCAAACGGATTGGCAAGGTTTACCCGATGTTGTCCGTGAAATTGAGGCGATGGGACAACACGCTATCAGCGTCGTCTCGGACGTTGCGGACGCCGAACAGGTGAAAGAGATGGTAGACCAGACAGTCGCACACTTCGGCAAAATCGATATTCTCGTCAACAATGCCGGAACGATCGCTGGCAAGGATCGTGTGCCTGTCGTAGATTTGGCTGAAGAAGATTGGGATAGGGTCCAGCGTGTCAATGTAAAAGGCATATTCCTCTGTTCACAAGCGGTGGCACGTCATCTCATTGCACAGGGAACAGGAGGCAAAATTATCAATATGTCTTCTGTTACCGGGAAACGGGGGTCGGCGCGCTTCGCGGCATACAGTGCCTCGAAATTCGCTGTGATCGGCTTCACACAATCGCTCGCGTGTGAACTCGCCCCCTATCAGGTCAACGTAAACGCCATTTGCCCTGGGCTTGTGGACACAGAACGATTTGGATATCTTGCTTCCGTGCTAATGCCTGAGAATCTTTCTCCTGATGAACAACTCTCGGAATACGCGCGTCGCTCCGAGGCAGCCGTACCCATCGGGCGACTCGCCGAGGGAGCAGATGTCGCCAAGATGGCGGCTTTCCTCGCCTCTGACGAAGCCGCCTACCTGTCAGGGGTTTCTATCACCGTCTCAGGCGGCACAGTGATGGATTAAGCATTAACGCAAGATGCGTTGGTCGCTGAGGTCCTTTCCACCGACACTCTTGACGATAGATGCACCACGCCATTCCTTGACTTCCAATTCGTGGAAGGCGTTGACAATGTTGTACTGTGTCGGTAGATCTTCCCAGCGCGCTTTGTGGAATTCGACGGTTCCCTCGCCACGCCACTGCTCCTGTACAACCCGATTCGGTGTATGCGATGGCGTTAGCACGGCGTAGGCAATATCCTCGGTGCCCCATACCCCCGTTCTCGGCATGTATTTATAATGTAATGTCCC
>JAPOOP010000447.1 GCA_026713385.1 Candidatus Poribacteria bacterium
AGTCGCACAGAATAAGGATGACTTGGAAGAAATCCTATCCTCCGATTACCGGGGCTTAATCGTGTCCATGATTCATAAGTTTGACAAGAGGCCCGCGAACCTCAACATCCGTGAAAGTGTTGTCGTTCTGATTGACGAAGCACACCGAACAACCGGTGGCGACTTTGGAAATCACCTGATGGCAGCTCTCCCCAATGCAACCTATATCGGCTTTACAGGTACCCCAATCGACAGACTTTCCAAAGGCGAAGGTACGTTTAAGGTGTTTGGGATAGATGACGAGCAGGGCTATCTCGACAAATACGCAATCGTGGAATCCATTGAAGATGGCACGACTGTGCCGTTGAATTACGCGCTTGCCTCCTCTGATTTACGGATTGATCGCGAGACGTTGGAACGGGAATTTTTGAACCTCGAGATGACGGAGGGAATGAGTGATCTGGAGGAACTCAACGCGATTCTTGATCGAGCAGTTAATCTGAAAGCGATGATGAAGGCACCGGAGAGGATAGATGGCATTGCGAAATACGTTGCGGAACACTTCCGTGAGACTGTAGAACCGATGGGCTTCAAGGCATTTCTGGTGGCTGTTGACCGTGAGGCGTGCGCGCTTTATAAGCAAGCATTGGATAAATATCTGCCACCAGAATATTCAGAAGTCATCTATTCCGATAACAATCAAGATGCTGCGTTTATGAAAGCCTATCATCGTACCGTGGAGGGAGAGAAGGATATCCGCAAAAAATTCATCAACAAAAATGAACAGCCAAAGATATTGATTGTAACCCAGAAGTTGTTGACAGGCTTTGATGCACCGATCCTCTACTGTATGTATCTCGATAAACCGATGCGGGATCACGTGTTGTTACAGGCGATTGCCCGTGTCAACCGTCCCTACGAAGATGAAGATGGACTGGTGAAACCCGCTGGTTTCGTCTTAGATTTTGTTGGCATCTTTGAAAACCTCGAAAAGGCATTGGCATTTGATTCGGATGAAGTGGCGAGTGTGATTCGCAATATTGACGTTCTCAAAGACAATTTCGCCAAACGAATGCGCGAGGACGCAGCGGCGTATTTACCCTTTGCTACCGGTTGGGACGATAAGGCGAAAGCACGAGCCATTGAGCATTTTGAGGACAAAGATGATCGAGAAACTTTCTTCAAGTTCTTCAAAGGGTTGCAAAATCTCTATGACATCCTTTCACCGGACCCCTTCTTACATCCGTTTATAGCGGATTATCAGGCGTTGGCAACCCTTTACGGATTGATTCGTAACGCCTATGCTGACCGTACCTACGTTGATAAGGAGTTAACTGCCAAAACGCGGAAACTTTTACAGACGCATACAGAAAGTCATTTGTTTGAATTGCCGGATGCCGTTTATGAATTAGGGACAGATACTTTACAGAAAGTGGATCAGAGTGAGACATCCGATACAGTCAAGGTGCTGAATTTGCAAAAGGCACTGCATCGAACAGTGGCAAACGAAAGCAAATCAAAGCCTTTCCTCATTTCGATTGGTGACCGAGCGGAAGCGGTCACAGAAGCTTATGAAAGTCGCCAAATGGTGACACAAGATATATTGACTGAACTTCTGAGATTAGCCGAGGAGTGCGTACTTGCTGGGAGAGAAAGTGAACAACTTGACATGGATGAGAACACATTTGCGGTCCATACGGTCCTCAGAAATGTTATAGACGATATTAATCCCGAGCAGGCGCGAGCCGTTGATCAGGTGTTTGTGCAATTTCCCAATTATCGGTGGAATGACCAAGAAGAAAAAGAGTTGAGGGCGATGCTCTATAAAACATTAAGACCTACCGTTGGCACGAAAGAACTCATTGAAACAACAAATAAATTGTTGCGGTTGGAGCGCGTATGAATGCCAGTAGAGAGGATTTGAAAGGGACAGTAGTGCAGTGGGCAGAACGTATCGGTGTGAAGGTGCGAGAGATTCATCTCCGTCAGATGCGGCGGAAATGGGCATCTATATCAATGAAGGGGCGATTGACGCTCAACACAGATCTGCTCAATCTGCCGGAGGCGTTGACGGAATACGTGATTGTCCATGAATTGGTGCATCTGCTTGTTCCGAATCACGGTAAGTTGTTTAAGAGTTTCATGTCTGGGTACCTGCCGGATTGGGAGGAACGGCAGAATCGGTTGAGCTCACTTTGAAAAATGAAGTTTATTTTACTGTCGCCCCGCTGGGGTTTTATTTTTTTGGGGACGCGTTTCTATAGACATGTCGCCCCGCTGGGGCTAAAAACCCACAACACAGATACTATCGCAAATCCGTAAAAATCCACAATTCAGAAAATATAAACATACCGCCCTTACAGGGCTTGGATTCTCTTTTCTCACATGCTGCTATAGACATATCGCCCCTACATGGCTAAATGCCGAATAATGTGATCATTGTTATAAACAGACTGTTGCACTGGGATTAAAGATCCCCACCACCAAGAACCTCTTAAAATCCGCGCAATCCGCATAATCCGCGACAATCCGTGATTCAGACGCATTATCTCCTGTTAAATCCTATGGGTGTGATGTTTTGCATTACTCGGTGTGGTTGGAAACCGCACCTACCTTGTGTGGCTAACTACTGACTGCCGATGACTGACGGCTGATTGTCACACCATATTTCTCTTGCATTTCTGTTCCATTTCTGGTAGAATTGCCGATAGAGCCACTGACAGGTGAACATAACAGCATCATCAGGAATCAGACATATCTGTAGCAGAAAATTATTTCCAAAACCGCCGCCTGCCACAACGGCGCAGGCCGCTCGCGAGAAAGACGCGTCAAAATCTCAGGGGAAAGACCCAAGCAAAAACACCCGGGTCGTTCCTCCGCAAGGTAAATTTAAAAAAGGACGGAAACGTATGGCACTTCCAAAAATGACACGGATTCAGCAGCGGTTTGAGGCACCCGTTCTCACCGATCTCCCCGCAGCAATCCACGCAGAACTGGAGCGAATCAACGCCTCCGCTATTATCAAACCCGGCGAGACTGTCGCTATTACCGCGGGCAGTCGCGGGGTTGCGAATGTTGCGACTGCGGTCAAGGCGACTGCTGATTATCTCAAAACACTCGGTGCACACCCCTTTGTCGTTCCGGCAATGGGAAGCCACGGTGGTGCAACCTCCGAAGGACAGCGGAGTGTACTGGAGCATTACGGTATCACCGAGGAGACCGTCGGTGCACCGGTGAAAGCGACAATGGAGGTCGTTGAACTCGGAAAGACAGCGGATGGCTTGCCCGTTTTTCTGGATCGGTATGCCGCTGAAGCGGATCACGTTATCCCCCTCAATCGCATTAAGGCGCACACAGACTTCAACGGCTCCATCGAGAGCGGTTTGATGAAGATGATGGTTATCGGACTCGGCAAACAAGAGGGCGCGAATTTTTACCACCGCGCATTCTTCCAATATGGCTTTGAACACGTTATTATGGCTGTCGGTGGCTTCATCCTTGATAGCGGAAAAATCGCTTTCGGTATCGGATTGATTGAAAATGCACACGAAGATACCGCGAAAGCGGTCGCTATGCCTGCCGCCCAACTCCTTCAAACTGAACGAGAACTCCTCGTTGAGGCGAAATCGTTGATGGGACGGCTTCCCTTCGATGAACTCGATCTGCTCATCGTGGATTGGACAGGCAAAAACATGAGCGGCACCGGCATGGATACGAACGTCATCGGTAGGATGATGCAGAACTTTGAACCGGAACCCGTAAAGCCTGCGATTCTTCGTATATTTGTCCGAAATCTCACCGAAGAGAGCGACGGCAACGCTACTGGTATCGGACTCGCTGACTTCACAACGACCCGCCTCGTGGAACAGATTGATCGGCACTCCACCTATATGAACGGCATCACCGCGCTTGGACCACAGAAATCGAAAATTCCGTTCTACTACGACACCGATCAGGAAGCGATTGAAGTGGCACTCGACACCATCGGTCTCACCGAACCGGAGGATGCACGGGTTATCCGTATC
>JAPOOP010000493.1 GCA_026713385.1 Candidatus Poribacteria bacterium
ATTGTTGCAGGCGATGCTACGTGCTGAAATAGCCACGCCCTATGTTGAACGGACGCAGCAAATACTCGCCAATTGTGATATGGTGAAATTTGCAACCTATCAACCGGAATTAACAGAAGCATCTACACGGATATCAGACGCTCGCTGGATTGTTGATGAAACAAAATCGCTTGCTTCGTCTGCTACTACACCTGAGTTTTCATGAAACTTGGTAGCCGAAATTGCGACAAAAGAGAAACGCGCGATAGTTTTCTCTGTCAGTACTAATCACAGCGTGTGGGTCATCATACGGACTGAGGATACTCTGAGAAAATCAAGCGGATAAAAGTCTTGACATAATTTCAAAAAATATAGTATTATGTTTAATTGAGCTTTTCATGAACCTTTAATTTACGGAAAGTGCCAACTTAGGTGAACGGATTTTATAGGCTTCTTAATATATAAACACAAGCCATAGCAAGGAGGGAAAAGTAGCGTGTCAGATGAACACAAAGTACTCCTCACTATACCAATGTACCCTGATATGGAACTTGCCGCAGCGAAAACTGGTTCTGTCCTCGCTGAATTGAAGGACTTCACTGAGGAAGCAATTGAAGAGATTCAACTCGCTATCATTGAATCTTGTATTAACGCTTCTGAACATAGCCAAAGCGAGGATAAGGAAGTACATATTCAGTTTTTAGTTACGGATGATCAGTTGGAGGTCAAAATTACTGACCGAGGGGTTGGTATAACTACAGATACACTGGACGGCACCCGCTTACTCGGTAGACCAAGTGTACACCCCGACTTACGTAAGCGTGGAAGAGGCTTACAAATTATTAGAGCTTTAATGGATGAAGTGGTTATAGAAAGCAGCCCCAATGGGACTACTGTTAGTTTCACAAAAAAGAAGATCCCCGAATAGGTCGCTGTGTCGTTCTTGCGCTGGCCTCTATAGGAAACCTGCGGGACAATATGTCTACAGCGCAATTTTGAACTCGTCGTGGATAATTCACAAAATTGTGTTCACATATGCTGTTAAACGACATGTTTTTCTAATATATCACATTCTGTTTTGGGGCAGTTCACAAGTCTTCACAAGTCCATGTTATGAACTTAAGGAGGTAAGCGATTTGTTGGACAAATTTGATATTCAAATTCGCGAGGCGAAAGAGCACGCGGTAATTGAAACAACCGGGTACCTGAATGATGCCCTCGGAGAGCAACTCTCAGAGAAAGCGCAGGAACTCATTCAGAACGGTTGTATACAACTCGTAATTAACCTTGAAAAAACAACACTTATTAATAGTATCGGTATATCTATATTGATTGAGATTATAGAGGCACTTACTGAACGCGAAGGCACCCTGAATTTCTGTGGTTTGTCTTCTACACAGGAACGCACATTCCGCATGATGGCAATTGCTAAATATGCTGGTATCTTCCCGGACGAGGAATCTGCTGTTGCCAACCTATGACTTTTTTGCGGCGTACTCGCCGATAAGCGATCTGCTTTAGGCGTAAATTTCAATCCGGAAATAAATCGAGACTGGTTTTGCTTTACAGTGGCAGATGCATTTTGGGTAGGATATGTTCCGGTGCCTTAGGTATGTGCTTGTAGTAACAGATACAAAAAAAATAAAAACCACATTCTCTGGATGCAATACTATGAAAGATCCAAGTAAGCCTACATCAGGAGACAGTTTGCAAGCCCATAACACACCAAATACCGCAGAACAGACGATGGAGCGACTTATCTTTAGTTTGTCAGAGTTGGAACATTTGGGGCAAACGTTGATTTCTGGACACACCAACTTTAATCATTCAAGTAAAACCTATCTCCGGATCACGCTCGGCACTTTGCAAGTCACACGCGGAGCAATACTCCGTTATCACCCGACGAGGCAAAATCTTGAAGTCGTTGCGTCATCGCCTGATGAAGTGTTTTCCCCAATCACGGTTGAGCCAAGCGAAATCGAGAGTTTCCTACAACACTCATCCATTGAGGGGACAAACCTTCCAGACTCTCTTAAACAATTCTTCGCGCGGACTGCCAAGTTCGTCGAAACTATTGACATACGTCTTTGGGTTCCTCTAAAGATTCAAGATGAATTTCTCGGAATGATTGGTTTGGGAAGTTTCTTGGGCAGAGAGGCAGTGGAAGCATGGGAGATGGAGTTGTTAACAACCTTTGCTCACCAGATTTCAATCGCTATCGCTTATTCGCAAATGGTGGAAGGGATTCAAAGCGAAAAATTTCGATTGTTCATGCTCGCAGAGAGTGCACCGCAAATTTGCCAACTTCTACAACCTGAAGCCGCTGCAGAACAGGTAGTGCACCAGGCTGTCTCACTCTTAGACGCGAATGCTGGGGCACTTATGCTCACGCTCCCAGAAAGTCAGGAACTTGAGATGCACTACACCTTTCCAGAGACATTAATTGAAGGTCCTACAGCCGATTCTGACCCTAACGGGACAGCGCAAGTCTCTATAGACTTGCGGGACAATGTTCCGTATGATGAAGAAGCACCCGTATCCTTGGAAACGACGTCCGTAGATATGCTAAAATCTGTTGTCAGGGAAGGATTGCCGGGACACTGTCCATCAAAATCCGACACACTTTTCGGTGGAAAGAATTTGATGGCGGTCCCTATTCCTGGACGCGACGGCGATATTCTGGGGATCCTCGTTGTTGGTGATAAAGAGGAACGGGGTGGTATGATCACACCGTTTACCGATGAGGATGTTATCCTACTTGATTCTTTTGCGAAACAGGCAGGAGTTGCAATTGAAAACGCACATCTGCATCAGGAAGCACTTGAGGCACGCCAGTTACAAGCGGAAATGGAGGAAGCTCGCAAAATTCAAGTGAATCTCATTCCGGAGACACTCCCTGACATTCCTGGATATGAAGTCGCTGGGCATTATGAGCCACGCGGTCCCGTTGGAGGCGACTATTATGATTGTATCCCCTTGCCGACCGGACAATGGGGACTCGCAATTGCAGATGTATCTGGAAAAGGGATGCAAGCGGCTCTTCTTATGGCAACCCTACGTGCAGGGCTCATCTCTGAATTGTCGCGTGGAAAAGGCACCGCA
>JAPOOP010000532.1 GCA_026713385.1 Candidatus Poribacteria bacterium
AGTCTTTCCGCCGGTTGTAACGACTATTACCCGTGAATACACGTTCCGCCGAGTTGAAACAGCGGACGGAATTTCAGAGTTTGAACCGATCCACAAAACTTCGTTTATGGTAGGCGTTAGCACGGATTTTTAGTGTTATCTCCAACAGAAGGGTGACACATCAATCCGTCTTACGCTCTATTTCCGCGGCAACAAGTTTGTCAAGGCGGTTCCCTCTCGCGTCAACCGAAATAACTTTGCCTTCTCGACTGATCAGAAACTGCGCCGGAATCCCCCTGATACGATACTTCTGAGCGACAGAACTGCTCTGCTTTTCACCGGCAAAAATTTGCCGCCACGGCAATTGATTCTCCTTGATAAACTCGCGCAATACCGTCTCGTTAGTGTCAAAGCTGACTCCGATAACCTCAAAACCTTTGCTATGATACTTCTCGTATACCGCTTTGATATTCGGTATTTCTGCAACACACGGCACACACCACACTGCCCAAAAATCAAGCAAAACAACTTTGCCCCGGTAGTCGGTGAGTAAAATCGGCTCACCGTCCAAGTCAATGGCTGATGAGAAATCGGGCAGCACCTTTTCTTCAAATGCAAGGGTAGGATTTGCCCTCACCTTGTATTCGCGGGCTAACTCAGGATTTCCAAACTTTTCATGGATACTGGCTAATGCTCCCAAAGCAGCACCATCGTTCGGGTTTTCCGCCAAACGTTTCTCAAAAACCGGTTGGACCTTCTTGAAAACGGCTCGTGCTGCTGCATCATCGCCCAACGTTTCATGGACATAGGCGGTTATATAAAAGACAAACGAGTCGGGTTTCTGTGCCCACTCCCTTTCAAAGATAATGGGAATCTCATTCAACACTGCTTTCCAGCGTTCAATGAGTGGATCGTTGACGTCAATCTGTTCATAAACCTCGCTGGGTGTAGCCGAATTCCAGTCAAGACTATAAAGATTCTGTACCCATCTATACGGAATCGGATAACTGGTCTCACGGAGCCGGTCAAAGAGTCTTTCAAGTGAAACCAGTGCATTTTCGTTCATCTGATTGCCGAGCCGTGTGCACATTGCAAACGCGAAGAAACAAATTTCAACATCGTTAGGCACCAACACCATCGCTTTTTCTAAAAGAGGATACTTTTCAATAGGTTTTTGGGTGTCTACCTCACGGAACGCCTCGATTGCCAGAAACTTCGCTGCCGCTCCATTGTTCGGATCGGTTTCCAGCACGCTTTTGGCGTATGACCTGAGTTCCTGCAGCATCTCTTCTGGAAAACGGTGAACGTAACGCGGTAAGAGGAGTGGAAGCGACGTTAGCCCATCAGAAACGCCCACGTCAATTTTCGCTTTGAAGTAAGTAATTAGTTTTTCCTGGACCTTCGCTTCAATCTCCCAATGTGGGTCTGAAAGTCCAAGATGGTTAAGCGTACCGAGAAAGGCATCCCATACATCTATGGGATCTTCCATCAGAGACTTACCTAACTCATCTCCCACATCAGCAAATGTCCAGTTTAGGCCAATTGCCATTAAACAGAACACAACAACTAAAAACGTGAAATGTACACTTATCTGTTTCACTGTTTTACCTCCACCTTAATCTCCTCATCTTCGACTATTACCGGATACGTCCTGATGCGGAGGCGCGGGTCGGTTTGGCATTCACCGGTCTTTGTATCGTATGCATAACCGTGGACTGGACACACAGCGACACCGTTTCGGATTCTACCTCTACCGAGGGACCCCATCGCATGTGGACAGGTATTGTCCACAGCACAAAATTCGCCACCTTCATTGAAAATAGCGACCCTTCTTCCGTTGACAGTGAACGCTTTTCCGCGTCCTTCGCGGATGGCTGAT
>JAPOOP010000322.1 GCA_026713385.1 Candidatus Poribacteria bacterium
AAGAGATTTTAAAGTTGACTTGTTGAAGAAAGTGTGATAAATTCATGTAAAAATATTTGCGGGTATGTCGTAACGACTGCGACTACACGGCTACCGATAAAAGCGGAACGCATCGAAATCATCTTACGTCCTTGGAGTCACATTTTGTATGGAAGTTGGAACTTCCTCGTCGCTCACACCATCACAAATTCCTGCCCACGGTGTCACACTCAAATCTATTCTTATCGCTGTTATTCTAATACCGATTAACTGCTACTGGGTTATTGAGATGGAGGTTATTCGGTATTCAGGTCACCCTGTGACAATTTCCCTCTTTTTCAATGTGATTTTCAGTCTGTTCATGGTTATCGGCGTAAACTATCTGTTGCGCCGTTTTCTCCCGAGCTTGGCACTCGTACAAAGCGAATTAGTCGTTGTTTACCTGATGCTTTCCATCGCTTCGGGGATTACTGGGCACGATATGCTCGAGATACTGGTGCCGATGTTAGGGCATGCATTCCGCTTTGCGACCCCCGAAAACGAATGGCAGCAACTATTTGTCCCCTTCTTACCCAAGTGGCTCACTGTTAGCGACCCGTCCCTTCTACACGGCTATTATGAGGGGGAACTTCCGCTCTATACAGTTGAAACACTGCTCGGTTGGGCAACTCCGGTACTCTGGTGGACTGCCTTTATCACTGTGTTGGTTTTCGGCATGCTTTGCATCAATATAATTGTTCGTAAACAATGGATTGAACATGAGAAGTTAAGTTACCCAATAATCCAACTCCCACTCCAATTGACAGAAACACCACAGAATCGCCTATTTCAGAATAAATTGATGTGGCTCGGTTTCGGGATTGCTGCTGCGCTTGCTCTGTGGAATGGTGTCAACTTTCTGTATCCGATTTTACCTGAACTACGGACACGTGTGCGAAGTTTCCAAATTTTTACGGACAGCCCTTGGAACGCTATGGGAAGAATTCCGTTTTCACTCTATCCCTTTGCAATCGGGCTCGGTTTCTTTATCCCCCTTGACCTTTCGTTCTCCTGCTGGTTTTTCTTTTGGTATTGGCGGTTTATGCGGGTTCTCGGTGCCGCCCTTGGACTGCGTAGCCTACCCCGTTTTCCTTACATGAACGAGCAGGCATCTGGTGGTTACCTTGCGTTGTGCGTTTTAGCTATCTGGGCAAGTCGCAGACACCTGTTGCACGTTGCAAAAACAGTTCTCGGATTGAATACTCAAGAAAAAGATACCGCAAGCATGGTTTCAGGAAACAACGCACAAGAACCGATGTCATATCGCGGCGCGACGCTTGGACTTATCGCAGTGATGGCATTCCTTGTGCTCTTTTGCTATTATGGCGGAGCTGAGCTTTGGGTGATGTTTGCCTTCTTCGTAATTTATTACATGATCTCTATCGCCATAACTCGGATGCGCGCCGAGTTAGGCACGCCTGTGCATGACCTACACTATTCCGGTCCTGATGAAATTTTAACTCGCACCGTCGGGACACGCCGATTGGGGAGAGACAACCTTGTTATGTTTTCGATGTTTTGGTTCATCAATCGGGCACATCGAAGTCATCCGATGCCACACCAACTTGAAGGCTTCAAAATCATGGAACGGACAAACATGAAGATGAATCGTATCATTTTTGCCTTAACATTAGCGACCATTTTGGGGTCGTTGGCAGGCTTTTGGGCGTTAATCGACCGAGGCTATCGATTAGGCATGGAGATACGGGCATACTGGCCCTCCTTGAGTGCTTTTGGGATAGAGCCGTATCGTCGTCTTGCGGGGTGGTTGCAAGCCTCAGAAGAGACACTTATCCCCGAAAGTGGATTTATGGGCATCGGTTTTTTACTGACAACAGTGCTGATGTTCTTTCGGATGCGATTCGTTTGGTGGCCATTTCATCCTGCGGGGTTCGCTATCTCTACAAGCTGGGGTATGAATGTTACGTGGAGTTGCCTTTTTATGAGCTGGTTAATCAAATGGCTTATTCTTCAGTACGGCGGCGTCGTTCGGCATCGCAAGATAGCCCCCTTCTTCTTAGGGCTAATCTTAGGGGAGTTTACAATCGGGAGTCTCTGGACAATTTTAGGGATTATCGCGGGTATTCCCACTTACGGATTTTGGGTATAGCAGGTTAATCATCATCCGGTCGCGAACCTATTGCCAAATTCAGCGGTAATAGAAGCAGTGTTAGGCTAAACAGGAGCGTCCATTGCCATTCCCATTTCAGGTGCGTCATTCCTAAAAATTGTGCCACAGGTTCAACATAGAGCACCGCCAAATGGAGTGCTATAATGACAAGTGAAATAATGATGAGACGGGAGTTCGCGAGCACCCTCTGAACCAGTGGTTCCCATGGATAACGTAAAGCTTGCCAGCATGTAGATAGCTGCGTGAAAATAAGCGTGGTACACGCTGCCGTTCGCGCGATTGCAATATCCAGAGCATTTGGATCCTCTATATCTCCAATGGAAAGGACATCTGTCATTAACGTCGAAACACCGAATGCGTCGGACAATGCAGGCGAACGCCACAGGATAAAGAAGAACGGAATGATTGTCATCAGACTGATAGTCACAGCGCGGCAAACGATGTCCACACCTGTCATTTTTGAAAGGAAGCGCGATGCCGAAAACAACGAGGGACGGTGATGCTTTTCATCAGCAAATATCCGTTCCGTGCCTATAACTAATGATGGTAATAGGGTCAGGAGAAATTGGGTCCAAATTATCTGTGTTAATGTCAACGGCATAGGCATCTTATAGAGATAGTGCAATACCGTCCCGAATGTCAGCGTAAGGAGTAGGGAGAGTGTACAAGAGAAGTTCCACCGTAGAAAACCGGCGGCGTTATGGTACGCCTCGCGAGCATGAAGCAGTACATCCCTTACAGCTTGGAAACCGCCGTTGTTAATGAGTCCATCGGCTGCGGCTTGCACAACGTGTGATGCATCGACTCTATTCGCAAGGGTAATATCCGCAACGGTCATTGCTCGGAGGTCTTCCCGACTTTGCCCCAGAAATCCTACTGCATGTCCTTGACGTTTTAAACTGAGGACAATATTCCGACGCTGATGCCACGTTGGTTGCGAATACGCAATCCATTTTGCTGTTTCACTATCGAGTTGTTCACGCGAGACATTGTCAAGTTCCTCCCTTGACACCACTGCTTTCCGATTGTGGACCAGCCCAAGATCCTTCGCAAGATCGACCGTTTCTTGCTCCTCGCTTTCAGCAATGAGGATAATTTTAAGTCCAGTATCAAGGCTGGACTTCAGGATTGCCTTCGTCCGTTCATCATTGTTGGCAGAAAAACTGATAAACCCTAAAAAGATGGGATTGTATTCCATTTCCTGCGGTTTCAAAATAACATCAGAGGCATGAAAGGCTACGCCATAGACTTGTGCTTTCGTACTCATCAGATAGTCAATGATTTCATGATACATTTCGTACCTATCGTCTGATAGCGGTGTAACTTCGCCATTAATGAGTACATAACCGCAGGTGTCAAGCACTGTTCGAGCATCTCCAAAGATGATATTAAGATAATCTTCGGGTGCCGACTCAAACACTTGCATTTGATAGGGGTAGTTATGGGTGAAGGAATACGTGTTCACTAAGGGAAGTCGAGTCTTCACACTTTCCAGTTGGTAGCCGAGTTTTTTCACATCCTTTTGGATGGCGATCTGGGGGGACAGTTCCATCTCAGAAGACATGGAAACCTCTGAAGTTGTCTGTGTGTTAAAGAGGTCGGTACTGTCCGTATCCTGCCCATCAGAAGCCCCCAGCCCCGCTGTGAACACTAAGTGTGGGGCACCCTGTGGAATTTTTCCGCCAGGTGACATTGCTTCAATAGCTTTTTGCCGCTCTGCCGGGGTCAGTTCTTTGAGAGAATTTAACCATGTACTCCATGTTTTACCATCAACGAGTTGTTCATCAACGAAAAGACTTGAAATCGTTAGTGAGCGTGTGGTGGAAACCCCGTTTTCATTAGCAAAAAAAGTGGTAATGCGACTCAGTTTTTCAAGGCTACGTGAATTTCGTAGCACCACCCCTTTTTCCAACAATCTTTGGGCGTGTTTAGAAAAGAATAAACGGAGCAGTTCAATCACATCTTGCGGAGCAGACGCGATAGCAAATAGCATTCCTAAATGGATTAGAGATTGCCAATCGGTGGCATGATTCTGATATTCAAACCACCACGCGATTGCGACAGCCACGCTACCCACGACCAGACCTACAATTTTTATACTGGTATATAAACCTCTCGTCTCATTTTCAGCGAGGGTATTCGCGACGAACGTTGGACGGGCATCCGGGCGTTGTTTCCATATTTCCAACTGCCTCCCTGTCTGCACAACGATTGCAAGTCCATGTCCTGCTACAACGTATGTCCCACCGAACGCCATGTTTTTCTGTTTTTGAGGCGGTACAGTACTATCTGGAATATCCACCCCTACCTTTTGCACAGGCTCCTCGGTGCCAAAGAGCACGGACTCGTCAATCATAAGACCTTCTGATTCAATGATCCTGGCATCAGCAGACACATAGTCCCCCGCGCTGAAAGGGAGCAGGTCCCCAGGCACGATGTCCTCTGGCGCGCACGCATCCAATTTTCCTTGTCGAATAACCTTGATACTATGCACCATGCGTCTATTATGGTCGATATCGCGGCTGCGAATGCGGTGTTCCATCATGTATGCGGATACAACATGAATAACCAAGACTGCTCCGACAACGCTTACTGCATGGAGCGTAACGCCGTTCGTACCGTTGACTAAGGCAATGCTAAGGATGACTGTCGCGACTGCCAAAACAATCACACGCCACGTGAGCAACGACTTCAGAAACGCTTTAAAAGGAAACGCGTTTTTCTCTGGGGACACCTCGTTCTTACCGTGCCGCGCTTTCGCCTTCTGAACGGCTTCCGCGCTCAGCCCCTGATCCATATTGGAGTCGAATTTATTCAGTATTGATGCGATGTTTTCCGCATGAAAATTTGACATTTTTTAATTATTCCTTGCGGTTAAACAACGTGGGTGTTTTTGCTTGGGTGTTTCCACTAGAACTTGACATGCCTTTCTTATATCCGTTCTCCATTTCATTACGAACTACACACTTTGTTCTACAGACATGAGGTTTCCGCGCAAACGCTAAAAAACGTTCGCTCCATGAGCATCCGGCTTTAAAATTTTAATATCCGCCACAATCTGGTGCTTTTTGAAGGCATTTTGCATCTTCTCAGCAACCTGCTCCGTGTGCTCCAGACAATAGGCTGCAATAGTTGGTCCTGCTCCACTCAATGCGACGCTAAGTGCGCCAGCGGTGGTAGCGGCTTCTGCCACATCATCAAATCCTGGAATCAGTGAAGTACGGTAAGGTTGATGCAACCTATCCTTCATTGCAACACGTAACATCTCAAATTGCCTCGTGGCAATGCTGGCAATTAGCAGTGTGCTCCGGCTTGTATTGTAGATTGCATCTGCAAAACCGACCGACGTTGGTAACACCCCTCGTGCTTGCTCTGTTGACAGGGGGAAATCAGGAATTGCCAGTACAATCGAAAGGACGGATGGACACTCTAATTGAACGGTATGAACCTGAGCATCCTCCTGTGCTGAAACGACGAGTCCACCATACAATGAGGCGGCAACGTTATCTGGATGCCCTTCCAGTTCTGTCGCAAAGTTGAGAAGTTCTGGGTGAGAAAATGGGGTGTCGCAGAGCACGTTGGCAGTGAGCAACCCGCCAAGAATGGCTGTTCCACTGCCGCCCAGACCACGAATTGCAGGTATTCCATTTTCTATCTGCAATTTAAAGCCTTTTGGGCGTTTCGATCCGCTTCGGTGGAAAACAAGTTCTACCGCTTGAAACGCGACATGCGCTGGCGTACTTGGTATTTTATCGGCATCTACGCCGCTTACAGAAAGACTGTCGGTTTCAGAAAACTCTAACGTAACTGTGCTATAGAGCTGGAGAGCGAGCCCTAACACGTCGAATCCAGGTCCCAGATTCGTTGTGCTTGCTGGGATTCGCGCGGTAACTTTTCGGTTAAAAGTAGGAGGCATTTTTAATTATACCTTGCAGAGGAACACCGGACGTTTCGAGTTTGACGTGTGTTCCTCATATCCGCCTGCGCCGATGTTGCAGGCTACCCTTTCAGTTTTCGGTTAAACGGGTTTCACTTTTTCAGTCTTCAGTCTTCAGTTAAGGGAGTTTCGCAAATCCGAAGTCCTCTTTTAACTTCGAAGATGCACAGGAGACCAGTGGTCTCCTATGCTACAGAAAGGTTTTCGGTTAACTGAAGTCTCTTGTAACTGATAACTATTGGCTACAACTTCGAGATTGCAGTTTCCATTCTGTCCAATGCCTCTTGGATATTATCTAACGAATTGGCATACGAAAGACGAAGGTAACCATCACCATATTTGCCGAAAGAGGTACCAGGCAATAAGGCGATATCTGCTTCCTCCATGAGATAATCAGCGAGCGCTTCACATGAAATCGGCAGTTGCGTAACGTTGGGAAACACATAGAAGGCACCGAGCGGTTTGATGCAACTGACACCTTCAATTGCATTCAGTCCATCTACAATTGCGTCGCGTCGTTTCTGGAATTCTGAAACCATCTGAGTAACAGAGGTTTGCGGTCCTGTTAACGCCTCTATCCCAGCGAGTTGTGTGAAGGTGGCAGTACAGGAATTGGAGTTAATAGTTAACTGCGTGATTTTATCAGCAATCGCTTGAGGGGCAATCCCGTAACCCAACCGCCATCCTGTCATTGCATATGTTTTAGAATGCCCTTCGATCAGAATTGTCCGTTCCTTCATGCCCGGCAGACTAAGGACGCTGCCGTGTTTACCTTCATAGAGAATGCGGGAATAGACTTCATCTGTCAACACATAAAAATTGTGCTTCTGTGCAAGTTCTGCGATTGCCTCAAGGTCTTCAGTCGTCAGCGTTCCACCTGTAGGATTCTGAGGTGAGTTGAGAATCAGCAGTTTCGTCCGATCAGAGATTGCCGCCTCAAGATCTTCAAGCCGGAACCGGAAGTCTACCTCCTCGCGAAGGTGTAGCGGTACGGCTTTTCCGCCGATGAAGTCGATAACAGATTCGTAGACGGGGAACCCGGGTTCGGGATAAATTACCTCATCACCATCATCGATTAACGCTAAAATAGTGAAAAAAATAATAGGTTTCGCTCCGGGTGTCACTGTGACTTCGTCAGGGTGTATGGTAACACCACGCGTCTCGGTTATATGTTGTGCGACGACCTCGCGAAACTCCGGTACACCCGCAGATGGACAGTAACCGGTATGTCCGTCCTTCATTGCTTTATACGCTGCTTCAATAATATTAATCGGTGTTGGAAAATCCGGCTGTCCTATTTCCAGGTGGATGATGTCTTTGCCCTGTGCCTCTAACTGTTTGGCTTTAGCTAAGACCTCAAATGCGGATTCCGTGCCTAATCGACTCATCCGCGTTGCGAATGTGGATACTTCCAAAATTATACCTCGCTAATGGTTATCAGTTTTCAGTTATCAGTTTTCAGAGAAGAACTGATGGCTGATGGAACCGACTGCTGACGACTATTTATTCTGCCTGCATTATAGCACCAGTGGAACTCGCTAACCAGACATGTTGCCCGTCAAGCACAAAAACCTTGACCAGTTTTTCCCTGGAATCTTCAAGTTCCCAAGTTTCGCCACCATCACTGGTACGTAGAATAGCACCGACTCCAAAGTCGCCACCTGTAGCCCAGCCGTTCTTCTCATCTGCAAAGCCAACACTTCGTAGTGTTTCTTCTGTTCCACTCATTTGCTCCGTCCACGATTCACCGCCGTCAGTAGTATGAAGGATTATACCATTTTCACCTACAGCCCAGCCCATTGACGCATCAAGGAAAAAGATGTCTTCAAGAATATCCTCTTTGTTGGTACTTTGTGTGACCCACGTCTGTCCACCATCCATCGTTTTCTGAATCAATGCATGTTGACCCTGTGTACTGGGACTCACGCGGACACCGGCAATCCATCCGGTTTCTTCGTCAAGAAATTGAATTGCGTTGTACATATTTGCGTCATCATCGCCAATCGCACCGAGTTGCCCACCTTGAAGAACTTTCCATGTACGCCCGCCGTTTTCTGTAGAGAGGATGGTATCGCTTTCACCCACTGCGTACCCAACTTCTTTATTCGCAAAATAGATGCCTTTAAGTCCGTTACCAACCTTGCTGGTTTGCATTTCCCAGTCTCTGCCGTTGGTCGTGCTAACGATTGTCCCGTTCGCGCCAACAGCCCAACCATGTTTATCATCAAGGAAGTACAGTTCAGCTAAATCAGCAGGGATTTTGATTTCCGATTTTTGCCAAGTTTTACCACCATCCATGGTATATCCGATGAAACCGGGATTTTCAAAGTCTTCAAAGGATGCGGCACCAACTACCCAACCGGTACTCTTGTCTGTAAAAGCGATTGACATGTAATCCCGAACGTCTGGGTCGCGTTCCTGTAAAATGCTCCAATTTCCTAACGCCGGTAGAACGGTCCCCAAAATACCGAGGGTCGCGAGTAGTATTATTCCTGTCAGTAGGCGTGACTCAAGCCTGTTCATTGTTATTCTCCTTTATTCATAAAAATGTGTGTTAACAGCAGATTCTTTTGGGGCAGCTTGCATATCTCCAAAAACTTGCCGTTATAAAGCACGGGGCAGTTTAACAAGCCAGCAACTTGCTAATAAAATTATAATATAACTCTGAATTGAAAATTAAGTCAACAAATTTTTCCCAAGCCCCCAACGGACTGGAACGTTGAAAGCAATAGGGACCCTACACAGAAAAAATTAAAATGCCATCCCATTGCGAGGATACGTTTTAATATCACGTACATCTACTACTTCGCAACAATTAAAGTCCCTGTCTTAAAACTCTCTCCCACTTGAAGTTGATAGACATAAACGCCGCTTTCCACAATTTCACCGGCTTCATCGCGTCCATCCCAAATCAACTCCGTCTCACCGGGTAATGCGGTCAGAGTCTTCACGAGCATTCCGTCAATGTCAAATATGAGCACTGTGAATTCACCCGATGTTTCTTCGAGTGTGCGAGCGGGAAAGACTACCTGATTGAAATCCTCGTCTGGAGAAAGCGGTGTAAAAGGGTTCGGGTAAGGCTTATCAAAAATACGAAGCCTTTTTTCTATGGGGGCGGACTCGTTATTTGCCTCGTCAATGGCGATGACAGTATAAGTAAAACTGCCGATAGGTAGCGGGCGGTCATCAATAAATTTATATTCTGTTTTCAACTCATTGATTTCTGCGAGTGTGGTAAGCCCTTCGGTAATTCGGTACGTTGTTACATCACGACTGTCGCTCGGCTTCCATAAAATTTCGACACCATCGCTTGAAGGAGTGATACTCAGTATCGTCGGTGGCTCCGGTGCAGCAGTATCCGGTGATACAGTTACTGTTTGTATCGGTGAGCGTTCCGATTGCAGGAAAAGCGTTTTGTAAGCGGTAATCTGATAGGTATGGCTTCCCGGAGGAACGTTTACGTCGCGAAACGTGGTTGACGAACGATTTTCGATATTAATAGTAGAATCGTCTTTGTCTCTGTAGATGAGGTAACCGCTGACATCCTGATCTTCTGATTTCTGCCAACGGAGGGTCACATCGTTTTCTCCCGTTTCATCGGCTTCAGCGATAAAGCCTATAACTGGGTCAGGCGGTACATTCGGAATGACCTGTAAGGTAAAATCGTCGTTGTTGAGCTTTCCGTCTGCCTGCCCGGGTCGGATAAATTCACCGATGGGACCGTCTTGCAGATTGCGTAAGCGTACTCTGAAAGTTGCCTCCAAGATAAGTGTATTGGGTGTCTGACACTCAAAGACAATTTCATAGAGCGAATTCTGAAAATCAACGATAGCGTCTGCGAGTTCAACACGTAGGATACTTCCGCCAGAGGCTACCGCCCTTGCTACAATTTGGTTTCCGTCACGCGAGATGCCTTTGAAATAGGACAACTGGGTTAGAAATCCAAGCGGCATCATGATTTCAATAATTTTAATTTCTTCGCCCGGCTCTGCCAATGACCGATCAATTACGAGCGTCACGATGAGCGGCACAGTCGAAGTAGCAGGAACAATGCCTTCCTTTTGCCCTACGACGTTAATCTCTCCCACAGAAGTAACCGCTCCATAACCGTTAGCGGAGACCAAGAGCAGACTACCGATAAGTATCAAAACAATAGATGTGTTTTTCATCTTTTAATTATACCTTGCGGTTCGGTCAGGGGCTTAGCACCTTGACGTTTATTTCCGTAGATCCGCCTGCGCCGTTGTTGCAGGCTATGGGTTTGGATCTAACGCAAATCTCGCTACTGGCTGCTGGCAACCGACGACCGACACCTATTAAAGCAACAGATTAAGGGAGAACCGCTGTGTTGTATTGTCGTGAAAATCCCCACTTAGCAGTTGGAACCCATAGTCGAGTTGGAGGGCAGTACCACTGATTGGAAGTTTAGCACTTCCACCGAAACTCAGAGTCGTTGCCGAACTCCCTCCACTTTTCACACCATAACCACCACGAACGGCGATGGAGTTATTCAACCAGACTTCCATTCCTGTGCGTATA